>NZ_JAKUFF010000024.1:0-55674 GCF_022663305.1 Bacillus cereus group sp. BfR-BA-01408
ATAGTTTGGATGGCTTGTACCTTCGCTTACGTATTCTACGTAAACTACTTTGTCGTTGCTATCTACTACGAATACTGCACGAGCAAGTAAACGAAGCTCTTTCATTACTAAGCCGTAAGCTTCACCGAATGAAAGGTCGCGGTGGTCAGAAAGTGTAACAACATTTTCTAAACCGTTTGCTGCACACCAGCGTTTTTGAGCAAATGGTAAGTCAACGCTAATTGTTAATACTTTCGCGTTTTCAATACCTGCTGCATCTTGGTTAAAACGACGTGTTTGTGCATCACACACACCTGTGTCGATTGAAGGTACAACACTAATTAATTTCACTTCACCTTTGTATGTTTCTAAACTTACTGGAGATAAGTCATTTGCTAACACTTGGAAGTTTGGCGCTTGATCGCCAACTTTAACTTCTGTTCCAACTAAAGTCATTGGGTTACCTTTAAAAGTTACGTTTGCCACTTGAAAATCCTCCCTTATTTAAACAAAATATGTACAATGTAAATGATAGTTTGTCCCTATCGATAATGCAAATAAAATCGCTTTATTTACAAAAAAATTAAAGAAGCTAATCCATTGATTAGCTTCTTTATTCGTTAAATTTGAAATTCCGGATCGTCTTCTTTTCGTTTATCCATCATTTCTTTCACTTTATCAACAGCTTGTGGCGCTAATTCAATTATTTTATCGATGACGTGTGTTTGCTTATCTAAATGTAACACTTTTACGCCTTCTCCATTTATAACGAGAAAAGCAACAGGATTAATAGAAACTCCTCCACCACTTCCCCCGCCAAATGGATGACGGCCTGAATGTTCTATTTTACCAAATTCACTTCCACCTGCAGCAAATCCGAAGCTAACTTTTGAAACGGTAAGAATTACACTTCCATCTGCCGCTTTAATTGGATCGCCTACAATTGTATTTACATCAGTCATTTGTTTTAAATGCTGCATTGCAGTTGTCATTAAACCTTGAATTGGATGGTCCATTCTATATCCCCCCTTATGCTTGAACAGAGTTTTCAGTCGTACCAGATCTTTGTTTTCTCATAAACGCGATTAATTTAATACCTGTTTTTATAGCACGGAATATACGAAAGGATGCTGTTAATTCACATCTTGACGCAAACCCTTTCCCTTGAAAAACAGGAGTAATTTCAAATTCTGGTACGTCGACAATATGCATATATTGTCCTACAACTCCAGCAGCCATTCCTTTTGTCCCCCATGCATATCCGGTAACAATTCCAGTACTAGCTGCATCACCTGCACCAATTTGCGTGTGCCATCTCCAACCATTGATTTTCACTCGTTTGAGAAAATCTTTAACGATAGTATGAACTTCTTGAAGCTTTTTTATCAGTTCCCCGATGCTATCAAGTTGTGCCATAATTTTATTATCGAGCCCGCCATCCTCTTCAGCTTTTTCGATTTTTTGCCCTGTTTTCTTCTGTTGCTTCTCAATTCTTTCCAACACATCAAATGTATAGCGAATCATCCATATTTTCACTTGAAACAAACATTGCTTTTCCATTTCTGAATATAAAAATGTCACTTTAAGCTTTATTTTCGACAATAGTATAAGCAAAATAAAAAGGAGAAGAATTATTATTCCAATTACGAACCACTTCATACGTATCCTCCTTTCACTCCGTACCCATTATCGACAACTTTATTCATCATTAAACAGAGTTTCATAAGATTGAATATAAAAATTTTTCTAAAAATAAAAAGGTATTTTGACAATTTATATCGAAATATATTATTTGAACATATCATCAGGGAACGGACTCTAATGATATGTAGCACGAAGCATAGAAAATTTAACTGCAGTGGAGGGATACATAATGGCAGATCGTCGCAATTTATTTTTCTTTTATGGTGATGACAAAGCAAAGCTCGTTGAAAAAATGAAACCAATCTATCGTATTTTAGAAGAGAATGGATTTACCATATTAGATCATCCAAAAAATGCAAACGCTATCGTCAGTGTTGGAGATGATGCAACTTTCTTACAAGCCGTTCGTAAAACTGGTTTTAGGGAAGATTGTTTATACGCAGGGATTTCTACGAAAGATGAAATTTCATTCTACTGCGATTTCCATATTGATCACGTTGATATAGCCCTTCAAGAAATTACAAAAAATGAAATTGAAGTGCGAAAATATCCAACAATTGAGGTAGATGTGGATGGCAGCACATCCTTCCATTGTTTAAATGAGTTCTCATTACGTTCTAGCATTATTAAAACGTTCGTTGTAGACGTTCACGTTGATAATTTATATTTCGAAACATTTAGAGGTGACGGTTTAGTTGTTTCTACCCCAACAGGAAGTACAGCTTATAATAAATCGTTACGTGGTGCAGTTGTTGACCCGCTTATCCCTTGCTTCCAAGTAAGTGAATTAGCATCTTTAAATAACAACACATACCGCACGCTCGGTTCACCGTTCATTTTAAATCACGAACGTACATTAACTTTAAAACTAAGACCAGACGGTAACGATTATCCTGTTATCGGTATGGATAATGAAGCGCTTAGCATTAAACAAGTAGAAAAAGCTGTTGTACGCTTAAGCGATAAACAAATTAAAACAGTTAAATTGAAAAACAACTCTTTCTGGGAAAAAGTACAGAGAACGTTTTTATAGTATTAAAATAACCGTAGAATTATGGGCGCCCATAATTCTACGGTTATTTATTTACCTCGATTGGCGCGAACAACAACTTCTCGCTATCCGGCCGTTATTCTTGTCAGTTTTTGTCGGTAAGTCGATATATTTCGAGTTACCGTCGATATATTCCGATAATCGCTCATATATTTTTACGCATCTTTTCTATAGACGACTTTGCCATCTATTACGGTCATCTCTGCTTGTACTTCTTTTATTTCTTCTGCCTCTATTTCAAAAATATTGCGGTCTAATATCGTAAAGTCCGCTTCATATCCTTTTGTAATTTGCCCTCGCTTCTCTTCTTTTCCAATTGCATAGGCACTTCCTGTTGTAAATAAAGAGACAGCCTCATATGCCGTTAACCTTTCCTCTGGCATATAGCACACACCGTCAATAAAACTTCTGCGTGTAACAGCGCTATATATGCCTAGAAACGGATTCACTTGCTCAATTGGAGCATCCGAGCCCCCGTTACAGTGTAATCCCGCTTCCAGTAACGTCTTCCAAGCGTACGCATAACGAAGACGATGCTCGCCTAGTTTTTCAATGACTGATGGAAAATCCGATGAAACAAAGACTGGTTGTATATCAATAATGGCTTGTAAGTTTTTCATTCTCTCAATCAACTCTTCACGAGCTAGCTGACAATGAATAATGCGGTCACGTAATCCTTCTGCTGGCGGATACAATTCAAGCGCATCAATGACATATTCAAGCGATAAGTCACCGATAGTATGAATCGCAACTGGCATATGTAAATCTCGTGCTTTCTTCACTAATTCCGCAAGTTCTTCACGTGAGAAAATCGCAACCCCATTCGTTTCCTTCGCATCTTCATACGGTTCACTTAATAATGCTGTTCTTCCGCCAAAAGAACCGTCAGAAAAAATTTTCATTGCCCCAAATTCAATATAATGCTCATTTTCATATTCCTTTCGTTCCTGTGCTACTTCATGGTGAACGAGTAAATGTGCTTTAAATGGCATTTCCTTTATGACATGAGAAAACGCATTGTGCGTTTTTCTAAAACCACCGTAATAATTCAAATCTTCCGTATGCCCACCAACGAGACCATATTGCCAGCAATCTTTAATCGCTGTTTGCAAAGCGCTTTGTAAATAAGCTTCATCAATTTCAGGCTGCACATGTTTAATTAACTCTTGTCCTTGTTCATATAAAAGCCCTGTTAACATATTTGATGAATCACGGCCAATTTTCCCGCCTTTTGGATCTTCTGCCTTTTCTGTTATATTTGCTTCTTGCAGTATGTATGAATTCACCCATGTAACGTGACGGCAAACTCTCTTTAATAAAATGGGATGTTCTTTCGAAATTTCATCTAAATCACGCGCGTGAACATCTTTCGTATCTGTAAAGTTATTCTCATTCCAACCTTCTCCAATAATCCAAGAACCTTTTGGTGCTTCTTCTACGCGCTTCCGAACGAGAGTCAGCACTTCGCTATACGATGTACAATTTGATAAATCTAGACGAAGTAATCTCTCCCCGTGACCAATAAGATGCATATGGCTATCAACGAGGCCTGGAATCATCGTTTTGTCTTCTAAATCGTACAATGTAACCGCAGCATATCGGTTTTCTAACTCTTCTTTACTTCCAACATCAACGATCATACCGTTTTCAACGTAAATAGCGTCCACTTTTTCATTTTCTTCTCTCATTGTGTAAATGGTGCCACCATACCAAATTTCCCCCATATATTTCATCTCCTTTATTTTTTATTGTATAAAAAAAAGCACCATTTCAAAACATGGTGCTTTTCTAAACATTACTTTTGTTCAGTAGTAGACGTTGTAATTTGCCATTCAATATTAAATTTATCTTTTACTTGTCCGTATGCTGGGCTCCAGAACGTTTCTTGAAGTGGCATAATAACTTCGCCACCCTCTTGTAACTTATTGAATACTTCTTTCGCTTTTTCCGCGTTACTAATTTGAATTGCAATTGTTACTTGAGATCCAATTGCATGCCCTTTACCTGGGAATGTATCAGAAATCATAAGATCCGTATTACCAACTTTTAAAGTAGCGTGTAAAACGCGCTCTTTTGCTTCAGCTGGAACCGGGTATTCTGGATTTTCAGGCATATCACCAAACGTTTGCATGACTTCTACTTTTGCATCTAACGCCTCTTTATAAAACTGTACAGCTTCTTGCCCACTACCATCTAAAACTAAGTACGGATTAATACCTAAAATCATACGGACACCTCATTTTTTAATTTATAAAATCGAACTTACGTTCGTTTTTATAATATCATTGTTTGCCATTTCGTTCAACTATTTCCTTCACTGTTTTCAAATTTATTTTGATGGAATCTCCATCTCTTGTTTTCTAAGCTCAATACGGCGGATTTTTCCAGAAATCGTTTTTGGTAGTTCATCTACAAATTCAATTTTACGAGGGTATTTATATGGTGCAGTAAGTTCTTTGACGTGTTGTTGGAGTATTGGAATTAATGTTTCTTCGTTCTTTTCTATATTCTCTCTTAATACGATAAATGCCTTCACGACACTTCCGCGAATTTCATCAGGGCTTGCGACAACTGCACATTCTCTTACGTAAGGATGTTTTACAAGTGCATCTTCTACTTCAAACGGCCCGATTGTATAACCAGAGCTAATAATAATATCATCACCGCGCCCTTCAAACCAGAAATAGCCGTCTTCATCTTTCTTCGCTTTATCACCAGTAATATAATAATCACCGCGGAATTGCATCGCTGTGCGCTCATCGTCTTTGTAATATTGTTTAAAGAGGGCTGGCGTTTCAATGTGAACTGCAATATCACCAACCTCGCCTACTTTAACCGGAACACCTTCCTCATTTACGATATCAACGTGGTTGCCTGGCGTTGGTTTTCCCATTGATCCTGGTCTAATATCCATCCCTTTCATTACACCAACAAGCAATGTATTTTCCGTTTGCCCATAGCCGTCTCTTACTGTAATATGAAAGTGCTTTTGGAACGTTTCAATGACTTCTCTATTTAACGGCTCACCTGCGGATACAGCGCTATGTAACGCTTCTAAATTGTACTCGCTTAAATTTTCTACCTTTGCCATTAATCTATACTCAGTCGGCGTACAACAAAGCACATTCACCTTATTATCGTCTAATAAATTTAAATACGTTTTCGGTTCAAACTTACCGTGGTATACAAATCCTGTTGCCCCTGAGCCTAGAGTTGCTAAAAACGGGCTCCAAATCCACTTTTGCCAGCCTGGACTAGCCGTCGCCCATACAACATCATTCTCTTCAATTCCGAGCCAATTTGGAGCGCTCGTACGTAAATGAGCGTATGCCCACGCATGCGTATGCACAACACCTTTTGGATTTCCTGTCGTTCCTGACGTGTAAGATAAAAAGACCATATCTTCTTTATCTGTCTTCGCCATTTCTAACATATCACTCTCTTTTTCTAACGCTGTTTTTAAGTTAATCCATCCATCTACTGACTGCTCGCTCAGAACGAATTTTTGAAGAGAATCCATCGCTTCTATATCATCAAACTGTCCAATATAGGGCTCATAACTTACGATTGCTTTTACTTCCCCGTGTCCAATGCGGTATTCGATATCCTTTTTACGTAACATTTCTGAACTCGGAATTACGACAAATCCTGCTTTAATCGCAGCGATATACGTCATGTACGCTTCAATTAAACGAGGCATCATAATGAGGAGCTTGTCCCCTTTTTGCAGACCACTCTTTATAAAAGCGTTTCCAATTTTATTTGCACCTTTCATTAACTCAGCGTATGTAACTTCTCGTCGATTCCCTTTATCATCTTGCCAAATTAAAGCAAGCTTCTCTTTATCACCTGTATATTTCTCTATTTCAGAAACTAAATTATAAGACGGCGGTGCCAACAATTCTTCTCTCTTCATAAACATCCTCCTTTTTCTTTATGCCTCCCTTATATAATAAAGAATTTTCTGTAAATTTTGAACCCTCTTCTTTTGACAAATTTTTCAGTTCTGTCGAATTGGTAAATGAAATTATATCGAGAGTTTTTCAAATACATCGACTTACCGACAAATGGCGACACAACATAAAAAAGAAAGAGCGGGAGAACCCGCTCTTTCTAAGCCATCTTATATGAGATTATTTTTGGAAACCGCCTAATTGTTGCTCAGCTAGTGAAACTAGACGTTTAGTGATTTCACCACCAACAGAACCGTTAGCGCGAGCTGTTGCATCAGCTCCAAGTTGAACACCAAACTCTTGAGCGATTTCGTATTTCATTTGGTCTAATGCTGATTCAGCACCAGGAACCGCTAATTTATTTGTGCTACGTGACATGTTATATCACCTCCTTGTGAGTATAGAGTGTGATAAATAACATGACTTCATACACGGTTTATATATGGTAATTTATGGTTTTAGAAAAGTTCTTCGAATTTTTCTTCTTCCGTCACTACTTCTACCGTTTGCAATACCACTGTTTCTTTGTTTGCTACAGCTTCATCGATTAATGGTGTGAAATCGTATTTCGCTTCAAAACGATTCGCTTTTTCACGCTTCGGCTTCGTCGCTGGGCTTGCTGGTGTAAATACTGTACAGCAATCTTCGTACGGACGAATTGAAATATCATATGTGCCGATTTCTTCAGCGATTTTAATAATCTCTAATTTATCCATCGTAATAAGCGGACGAATAACTGGATAGTTCGTTACTTCGTTAATCGTATGCATACTATCTAATGTTTGACTTGCTACTTGTCCAAGACTTTCACCAGTCGTGATTGCTAGCGCGTTACGCTCCTCTGCGATACGCTCTGTAATACGCATCATCATACGGCGCATAACTGTCATTGAATAGCTAGATGGGATTTCTTTATTAATCGTTTTTTGCACTTCTGTAAATGGAACAAGGTGAAGTGTTACACGTTTACAGTATTTCGTTAACTCTTGTGCTAAATCGATTACTTTCTGTTTCGCGCGCTCACTTGTGAAAGGTGGGCTATGGAAGTGAACTGCTTCCACAGATACGCCGCGTTTCATCGTTAAGTACGCTGCTACCGGGCTATCGATACCACCAGAAAGAAGTACCATTACTTTTCCGCCAACGCCAACTGGTAAACCGCCAGCTCCCATACGCTCATCGCACATAATATAGCTATAACCACTGCGAATTTCTACACGTACATTTACATCTGGATTATGAACATCTACAGTAATATCTTCTGTATTTTCTAGAATGTGTCCACCAATCTCAGGTAATAATTCCATTGTTCTCATTGGGAAATGCTTATAAGAACGGTGTACAGTAATTTTAAATGTTTTCACATCGCCTTTTACTTGTAAGAAAGCTGCTAATGCACCTTTTTTAATATCTTCTAATTCTGATGGTACTTTCATCGCTAAGTTAAACTTATGAATACCAAATACATCTTTTAATCTTTCAGATACCGCTTCATGATCTTCGCCATTTAATTGGATATACATACGGTCATGTGTTGCATCGATTTTAATATTTGGGAATTTTTTCAGTTTAAACTTCACGTTATCTTTTAATGTGCTTACAAATTTAGAACGGTTCTTACCTTTAGTCGTCATCTCTCCATAACGAACTAAAATATATTCATATGTCATCATATTCCTTTACCTCATCACTTCATATAATTTTGGCATCGTCTCTTTCACAATACCTTCAAATTGCTTTACTTCTTCCATCGTGTTTTCTGGCGCCAAACTAATGCGAATAGCACTTGCAGCAGCGGCATGCGGTACTCCCATTGACACTAACACTCTGCTCACTTCATTTGCTTTTGAAGAACAAGCAGATTTCGTTGATACATATACACCGTGCTCTTCTAAAGCATGAACGACCACTTCTGGTTTTAAACCTACAAATGATACATTTAAAATGTGCGGTGCTGCATATGCAAGCGACGTATTAATCGTTACATCTTCCATTTCTTTAAAGAAACGAACAAGCTCTGCTTGTAAACTTTGCAAATGAGCTACCTTTTCTTTCACTTGTTCCATTGTCATGCGAAGTGCTTTCACCATCGCTACAATGCCAGGTAAATTTTCTGTACCAGAGCGATACTTCAGCTCTTGTTGACCACCTGATAAAATTGGATCTAACCTTACGCCATCACGTACATAAAGAAGACCCGTTCCTTTTACACTGTGGAATTTATGTCCAGATATTGAGCAAAGATCAATATGAGAAGCGTATAAATTAAGCGGTACTTTTCCTATCCCTTGTACATGGTCCACATGGAATCTTATTTTCGGATAATTCGATAATAACGTTCCAATTTCAGCAACGGGCTGAATTGCTCCAGTCTCGTTGTTCACGTGAATAATTGACACAAGAATCGTATCTTCACGAAGCGCTCGTTTTACATCCTCTACCGATACAACACCATGCTCATTAACCGGTAAATATGTTACATCAAAACCGAGATCTTCTAATTGTTTATATGCTTCAAACACAGACGCGTGTTCAATATTTGTTGTAATGATATGTTTACCGCGCGAACGATTCCTCATCGCTATTCCTTTAATCGCAAGGTTATTTCCTTCCGTTCCACCTGATGTGAAAATAATTTCAGAAGGTTTAACGTGAAGAAGCTGCGCTGCAATTGTTCTTGATTGTGTTAATAGACGCTCTGCCTCTCCTCCAAGCGAATGAATAGAAGAAGGATTCCCAAAATATTTCCCCGCAACCGTTACGTACGATTGAAGAGCTTCTGGATATGGCTTTGTCGTCGCACTATTATCAAAATAGATCATCGTTCTTCCCCTTTCAGCGCTGTCACATCATATAATCATATCACAAATACGTGTCATTACGCTAAGACTACTCAAAGGTTCCGTTATATTTTAAAACGAATAACCTTACTGTATTCCGCTCTTCATTATAGCAACATCGCCTGCAAAATTACACAAAAAAACAAACCCTTATGAAAGGGTTTGTTCATTGTCTACATATTCAGCTATTTTTTGAACAACGCCAGGCTCAAGTTGCTCTAGTACAGAAGCCGCTTGTTCTAAAGCTGCATCGTATTGATATTCACGGAATAATTTCTCCGCATAATTTAAGCTCTCTGCAAGGTTTTCATCATGACTGCGGTAACGATTACCGTATTGAATTAATTTTTCAACTAAATACGCTTGTCCAATTAACTCTTCTGTCATTTCAGCAACACCATTAACAGTTGTGTAAGCTTCTTCTAAACTGCTATTTACAGCATTCATATTTAACGGCTTCACTTCTAATTGCTCATATACAGCTTGCATTGCCATTTGTCCTCTTTTTAAATCTTCCATAATGCTCTCTGGAAGACCTGGCAAATTCGACTTTTGCATAAAGCGTTTCGTTTCGAAAATAGTATTTCGCATTTCTTGTAACTTCTCACGTGCTTCAAATTCTTCTTTGCGCATCGTTTGCAGCATTTCTTTATATTCTGCATGAAGTACTTTTAATGTTTCACATTGCTCATAAATCTCTTCTAGTTCCTCACGAATAATAGAGAAGGCAATATCTTGTTCCGCAACGCGTAATTGCAGCATTTCAAAACGTTTCATTAAAATGTGCATTTGCTTTTCAATTACTTTTTGAGACTCAATGTCCTTATCTTGCAACTGATAGCTTTGTTTCACAAGCTGTGTTTCTGCTTTTGTTTCAATCGTTTCAGTGCGAATTTCTTCTAAGTCTTCATAAACAGAAAGTGTTTTTTGCTCCACATAATGTCTCGCATGTACTTCTTGTTCTAGTTGATCATAGAAGCTATCTAAACTCGTTTTTAAGTTTTCTACTTTTTCAGCCGCTTCCGTTATGTGAAGCTCCTGTATATCCATTAAACATATTTGTAGTTGTTTCTTCATATCGCGAACTTCTTTAGGGATTTCCAAATACTCTAATACATAACCTTGTCTTACCATGTCATTATGTCCGTGTAATAAATCTTCCAGCTGAACTGGTAACGTCGCTTGACACTCTACCAATAAATCTGGAATTTGGTGAATAATGATTTCTAAATCTGCTAAACCTTCTTCCAAACTAATAACAATTTCTCTCGCTTTTAAATAGTCACCATTATTTGTTGCTTCTTCAAAGGTTTTAAATTTCTCAGATTCAGCGTCTAGCATCTCTTCGATTTTCTGCTCTGCTGCTCCATACATATGTCTATGAGCAAGAACACTCTTCTTCATACTACGATATGTATCACGTAACCCTTCGATTTCCGAGCTATTTTTTTCATGGCTTTCTAACAATTGCTGTAATTCATTTAAAATGTCTGTAATACGATTATCAGCGTCATCTAAACCACTTATGGATTCATTCATCGCATGCTTTGCTTTTCGGAAGGAGAATTGCGAGGCGAATTTTCGCGCTTGCGCTAAATCTTTGTCAGCTTTCGGAATGGTTGTTGATACAATTTCATCCCATTCTTCACGCCATTTACCAAACAGTTCTTCTGTTTGACCCGTCATATTTAAATCTTTCACCCGTTTCAGTTCATCTGCCACAGGTTTATCTTTTATCTCTTGTTTCCACTGCTCAAGTGCTTCAATATCTTTATATGAACGATTTCTTATCACAAGCTCTATCATGAGCAGCACTAGAATAGAGCTTACTACAATGATAACGATCGTCAGGATAGAATCCATGCAAAAAAGCCTCCTAGTTATATCTCTTTTTTTGTCCGTTCCGTTTATGAAATGGAAGGCATTATGTATAAAAAGGGAATTCCCCTATATTTAACAACTAACAATGTACTAATCATACCATGTAATGGTTTGTTTTTGACCTAGTTTTTTTTAAAATTTCATGTTTCTTTCAATGCAATTGTAATCTTTCTCAATATTCTGTTTGGATTACCTCTCATCATCAAATGAATGAACTAAATACCCTTCTTCCATATGAGATGCGAAATATATTTTACGTACAAGTGGCGGTTCAATAGAAATCGCATGCACATTTCCTTGTCTTACCGCTTGCTCTACTAATATTTCTGGAAGTAACGTAATACCAAGTCCAGCACTGACCATCGCAAGCATCGGTTCTGCATAAGAAGTTTCAAATGCAATAATCGGTTTCGCACCTATCCCTTGAAACAGATTCGTAATCATTTTTCTAACATCACAGATTTCTGGGTATACGATTAACTTTTCATTTTGCAAATCTTCCATTCGAATTACTGTTTTCTCTTTATAAAGATGATCACTTGAAACGACACACACAATTTTTTCTTCTCGTATTTCTTTTATACACGTAGCACCTTCTACTACTGAATCGATGAACATCGCTTCAATCTTCCGTTCTTTAAAAAGTCCTATCAGTACTTTCGTATGCTCAATTTTCCATTCTATTTCGAACCCGTCACCTAATGTATCTTTACATTTTGATATGTAATGTGCTGCTAAACTTGGCAATATTCCTATTGAAATGTTCCTCTTCTCTTGAAATTTCTTCATTTCGGCTTTCACTTCATGTATGTGTTCCAAAATCGGTAACATTCTTTTTATAAATAACTCTCCAGCCTCTGTTAACTCCACTCCTTGCGCGGAACGCTTCAGTAAAGTAACTTCTAAATCGGCCTCTAACCTTTGAATTTGTTTACTAAGCGCCGGCTGAGAAATATGTAAAATTTTACTCGCCTTTGATAAACTTCGCGTATTTTTCACTTCAATAAACGATCGTACTGCCTCTAAATCCATCGTACACACCTCTAACAAAAAGTTATAACTGTCATAAAAAATCGATATTTCCTTCTATAAACAATTACTCTTTATACTTATTTCATCAACTTACTATAACGAAATGTAAAGGGGAAAGATACTCTTGAACAAAAAACAAATGCTACTCGGATCCCTCCTATGCTTACTTGCCGTAACGGCTTGGGGATTTATGTTTCCTGTCATGGCAAACGCCTTACAGTTTATCGATCCGTTCTTCTTCACAACGATTCGCTATGGATCAGCAGCTATTATTTTTCTTATTCTGTTATTACTTACCGAAGGGACAAAGTCACTCCGCTTAGAAAAGAAAACACTTTCGTTACTTTTTTACGGAACAGTCGGTTTCGCAGGATATGGTTTTCTCGTTTTCTACGGACAACAACTTGCCGGACCGTCTGGAGCCATCCATGCCGCGATGATTCAGTCTCTTATGCCACTCATCGCTTTATTATTGCAGTGGATAACTAAAAACAAACGCCCACAAAACTACACTTTCCTTTGTATGTTCGTTGCACTTATCGGTGTTATGCTTGTCATTTCAAAAGGAAATATTCACTTATTATTTGGAGCTGCCAGTCACCTCTCAACAAATATACTTATGCTGTGCGGCGTTACTTGCTGGGTCATTTATACAAACGGTGGTGCTAGTTTTCAATCTTGGTCACCACTTAGGTATACGACGTTAACTTGTTTATTTGGCTCAATTTCACTCATCACTATCGTCACTTTTTTAACTTATACAAACGTTGTCACTGTACCTTCACTATCTACAATTATGAACGTTCGTTTTGAACTCTTATATATGTCTATTATTGCAGGCGTTATCGCAGTATTTTGCTGGAACGCAGGAAATCGCTATATTTCATCTATTAACGGCATATTATTTATGAATTTAGTTCCTGTGCTTGCACTTATCGGTTCCATCTTTCAAGGTTATACAGTCGACAAAATTGAAATTGCCGGAGCTTCATTAACAATTATCGCGCTATTATGCAACAATTTATGGCAAAGAAAAGAAAGCACAGAAATCCCCACCTCCGTTCGTTAGGTGGGGATTTCTCACATATGAACAGCTCTTGGCCATTCCTGATACATATTCGTTATACATAATGTTTGTTCCATCCATTGTTCAATTTCTTTCGTGTACATTTCTAAGAAAAAGGTCTCAGATGGAAAAGAATGCAGCACTTCTGATATATATTGCGGATATAAAAACGGCATATTCATCATGCCTTTTAATTGCGTCATAAACATTGTAAAAGATACCTTCTTAAACTCTTGTTTCATTTGTCCTTGTCTAATTACTTGCTCTATATAATATCTTTCTTTAGAAAAATAAACGGTCATCACTTCGCGAATTAATGTCGTATCAAGCGACAGCTCTCGGTAAAAGAAACGTGTCAGCTCCCTATTATCAAATTGATATCGTAAAATCCCGCGCACCATTTGCACCATTACATCTTTAGCCGACAAATACTCCCTCTGTTCAAAGGATGTTTCAATCACATGAATATACCCTTCTAAAAAATTAGTAATAAGCTGCTCTAATAGGCCCTGCTTTCCAGCAAAATAATATGAAATATTCGCTACATTCACATCCGCTCGCTTTGCAATGTCTCGCACCGACGTTCCATCATACCCTTTCGTGTTAAACAACGATATTGCCGCATCGATTACTTTTTGTTTCGTCTGTTTCATGCGCTCACTTCCTCTCACTGAACAGCTATAGTGTAAATTTCTTGACTTTTAAGACAAATTCCTTTAATTTTCTATCGACAAAGTCATGTGAAATACATCGTATTTTGCTAATATTTTACACATCTCGATAAAAAAGGAGCTGTTTCCATGTTTACTAAAGAAAGTTATGCAGGATCTCGCGTGCAGCAATATGAGACAGTAATAAAACAACTGGATGCATTATTAACTGGCGAATCAAACGTAGTCGCAAACTTATCAAATGCGTCCGCATTATTAAACCAATTTTTAGATCGCGTTAATTGGGTTGGCTTTTACGTAACAGAAGGAAATCAGCTTGTTCTTGGACCATTCCAAGGAATGCCTGCTTGCGTGCGCATTCCATTTGGACGAGGCGTTTGCGGCGTTGCAGCTGAAACAAAAACAACGCAGCTTGTAGCAGACGTCCACCAATTCCCAGGGCATATCGCTTGCGACAGTGCTTCAAATTCAGAAATTGTCGTACCGATTATTAAGGATGAGAATGTCATTGGTGTACTTGATATTGATAGTCCTGAAAAAAATCGTTTCGACGAAGTAGATCAGCGCTATTTAGAAAAGTTTGTGGAAACACTCCTAAAACATATGTAACAAAAAAGAGCCAGTTATCGATTAAGTACATGACGTACAAAACCGATAGCTGGCTCTTTTTTTATTGATTACTAACAGTAGATATTTTCTTTAACGCTTGCTCTAAATCAGAAGCGATATCCTCCCACGATTCTAAACCGACAGATAAACGTATTAAATTATCATAAATGCCCATTTCTTGTCTTAACTCAGCTGGAATCGCAGCGTGCGTCATCGTTGCCGGATGCTGAATTAACGTTTCTGTATCTCCTAAACTTACCGCAATTGTAATAAAGTGAAGCTCATTAATAAACGCCTGCGTCTCTTCTTTCCCGCCTTTAATTGAAAAAGATATAACGCCGCCCCCACGTTTCATTTGGCGAGATGCTAACTCCCCTTCTGGATACCAAACACCTTCTACCGCATCATGATTTTTTAGGAACGATACAATTTTTTCCGCATTATCACAATGGCGGTCCATTCTTACCGCTAGTGTCTTTAATCCGCGTAACAATAACCACGCGTCAAACGGTGCCATAATACCGCCCATATCTTTTCGCATCGGGCGGATTTTTTCAGCTAACGCTCTCGTTTTACAAATTGTTACACCCGCCACAACATCACCGTGACCACCAATATATTTTGTCGCACTATGAACAACGGCGTCACAGCCAAGTTCAAGCGGTCTTTGTAAATAAGGTGAACAAAACGTATTATCAACAATGACAAGTAATCCATTTCGCTTCGCAACTCGAATCACTTGTTTTAAATCAATTAATTTCATTGTCGGATTAATCGGTGTTTCAACGAAAACAAGCTTCGTATTTGGACAGATTTTATTTTCAATATCAGTCTCTGTCTCCATATCACAAAACGAATGCGTAATCATAAATTTCTCTTCTAACACTTCTAAAAATCCATACGTGCACCCATATAATCCGTTTGAACAAATAATATGATCTCCAGCTTTTAGAAAGCCAATTAACGTTGCTGAAATAGCTGCCATACCGGATCCGAAAGCAAGTGCTTCTTCTCCTCCTTCTAACACCGCCATACGTTCTTCAAACAACTTTACAGTTGGATTTCCAAGTCTTGAGTAAATATAAGATGGATCCACTCCCGCAAAGCTCGCCTCACCTTGCTGCGCAGTCTCAAATGTAAATGTAGATGTTTGAAATAAAGGCGGTGTTAAACTTCCTTTATGTTCCTCTGATGTATACCCGTGATGAATTAACGCTGTCTCCATATGCTTCTTTTTCATAAAAACATCCCCTTTTATGTTTTTATTGCCGCATATTCACCAACAAAAATTTGATGAACGTTTTTACTACATTTTATGTAAGCGTTTTATTTGTGTTTCTATCTCTTCTTTTATATCGTTTTAAATTCCTTCTTGTTCATTTCCAAAATTTATATGCATAAAACAAAAACGTACTCGCTTGACGAAACTCTGGGTAAAAGATATAATAGCGTTTGTGTAAAATAAAAAGGCAGCCTTGTAATGTGAGTTTATCGTTTGTATTTTGTTCCTCTACGGAGGTGTATCTCGTAACTCCCTGCTGCTGGAGCGAAGGTACATGAAAACAAAATGCCCGTAAATATCGATTACGTCTGTTTTTATTTTACGTAAATAAAAACATTTTTAAAGGAGGAGTCAACTATGGCTCGTTATACAGGTCCAGCTTGGAAACTGTCTCGTCGTCTTGGAATCTCTCTAAGCGGCACAGGAAAAGAATTAGAAAAACGCCCTTACGCACCAGGTCCTCACGGTCCTAACCAACGTAAGAAACTTTCAGAATACGGTTTACAATTACAAGAGAAACAAAAACTTCGTCACATGTACGGCATGACTGAGCGTCAATTCCGTCGCACATTTGACCAAGCAGGTAAAATGCCTGGTAAGCACGGCGAAAACTTCATGATCCTTCTTGAAGCTCGTCTTGACAACTTAGTTTACCGTATGGGCTTAGCTCGCACTCGTCGTGCAGCTCGCCAATTAGTAAACCACGGTCACATCATGGTTGATGGCGCTCGCGTAGATATCCCATCTTACCGTGTAAAACCTGGTCAAACTATCAGCGTTCGCGAAAAATCTAACAACCTTGTTGTTGTTAAAGAAGCGATCGAAGTTAACAACTTCGTACCAGAATACTTAACTTTCGATGCTGACAAATTAGAAGCTACTTACACTCGTCACGCTGAGCGTGCTGAGTTACCAGCTGAAATCAACGAAGCATTAATCGTAGAGTTCTACTCTCGTTAATGACAAAAAGCCAATCCTGTGGATTGGCTTTTTTCGTTTATATATAAGGGATCTTAGGGATAAACTAAGCTTAGGCAAACGCTACTTTCCCTGTACATTTTACATACAAATCTCCAATGAGTCATAAAAAAGCCACGCTATTTAAACGTGACTTTTTATAACTACTAACCGATTTTATCTTTAAGTTTAACTTGGATCATTGAGCCGCAAAACCTTATATAAATCCTCAGAAATAATAATATTATTAAAAATATCTTGTTCCGAATTTTTATTATAAAAATTCCCAGCAACTAAACACATTTTACGACAAAAGTCGATTACTCCTATTCGAATTCTTATATTACAATTATCTTCATTGTTTTCCCAAGACTTGCTATTAATTTTCAAATTCCTCTCATTCATGTAATATATCAACACTTACAATGATCATTATGTCCAATAAAAGATGTTCAAAGTATAGTTACTTAATTCAAAACTCTTATCATTACATACAGCTCCTTTTGCATACTCCTTACTTCTCATATAAAATTCAAACATATTTTTAGAAAGGAAGATTTTTTTTAACTAAAAATAATGTATTAATATAAACAGATTTATAATTTTATGTTTCTTTGCTATAATTCTCTTAGATAGGAGGTGAATAATATGAATAATCCTACATATCCTGTTAAAGTTTATGTACACGCATTGATTGGGCTCTCTTTACCTGCTTTGACCGTTTTTGGGTTTACAGTTCCAACATTCCGCGGAATTTTCTTTCTCTTTGCCGCAATATTACTTTCATATTATGGAATTACTATACGATTTATAATGGCTAAACTGAATTCAACACCAATGATCCCATTTTATCGTTTATTAGCTTTTACGCTGTCACTATTATTTTTTTCCGCTTTTATGGTGATAATATCTCAACAAAAGACTTCTTTTGTATACTTTTTAGCATTAAAGTATATGAAAGAACTATCTTATTTAACAATCTTATATACAGTTTCTATATTCCTATTTTTTTTATTCGAGTTAATATTTCATCTTTATAAACATATTAAAAAACCACAGCGTATTAAGAATAAATTTGAACTATTTGGATTCGGTATACATCTTTTTATAGCTCTCTTTACTACATTAATATTACCTGATATAATTTTCGGGATAATTTATAGTTTTATATTCGGTTTTTATGATAATAAATTATTTGAAACAAGCATTTGGGAATTTTCATACTTTAGTTTCCTCATCCATTTTGCATTACCTATAAATTCAGAGAGCATCCAAAACTACGTGAAATTACTTAATGAACACACATTAGCTAGAGTAATTCAAGTAATTCACATTAATACATGCAAATTTCTTGATTTAACATTTTTAGCTATTTTAATTCAGAACTTTTTAGGATTTATAAGCATGTTCAATATTGAAAATAAAAACAATAAAAATTCATAGATTATTTTCTCAAAAAAAGCATCCATATTGGATGCTTTAACTATATCCCTATTATTCATAATACAAAATAGTACCTTAAACAGTTGCTCTTTTATCAACAGTTTAAGGTACTGACAAGCCACATTTCTTTAGCGTAACTAAATATAAAATTTATCATCTTTTTTAAACATGTTCTGTTGATTTAATTTGTAGCCAATCCGTAATAATTTTTCGTACCCTTAACAATATTTTTCCCTGATTTTGAACAAACTCACATACTGATATATCAATATTTTCTTCAACTAATCCAAATAGAAAAGATATCTCCTTACGAATCATCTTTAAATCATTTTCCCTTATGCCATAGTGGAAAATATTATTTCGTAAGCTAGATGTATATAGTTTATTTATTGAATCAATTATAATAGTGATTTCTTCTTTTCTTTCAACTGCGCCATAATATCTTGAACTTTGTTCATCTGTTCTCATTAATTTCCCCAACGCTTGTACACTTGAATAACAACAGATAGACACTATCCTTTTATAAAGATTTGTTTCTTTGGATAATACTTGTGGTAAAATAGCCAGAACATAATTTATGCCACATAAAATATTAAACAAAATAATATTAATATCATTGTCTACATCATTTCCAAATAACTTCATCCTATCTTCCAAAGAAAATCTATAGTCTTCATCCTTTATATTTATTTCTACCATCGGAATATTTGTTGGAATTGTAAATCCATTCTCTCTCAAATACGTGCAAATAATTTGAGTCATTATTTCACCAAAACCTTTGAGTTCTTCACCATTATCTAATTCTTGAATCAAATTATTTACTATCGTATGTGCCCTAAAGGTATTACTTACATATACATTTTCAAATTTATAGCACCCAAAATTATCTTGTCCAAATACATTGATAAACATATTTTGAAAACTGTTATAATCCTTAGTTAAATAATCATCAAATAATGAAATTGATTCAGATACAGATTCAACTGTTTTATTGACCTTATTTATGACTTTTGTTTCAGCCCTAACCTTCATAATTTTACGAATTTCTTCTGAATGCCACCTTACTTGTTGATCCTCATCAAAGGAATCCAATACTCCAGAAATAATAATGCCTATATACGGAAGGAATTCAAATATTAAACTACCATTATTACCTAACTTTTGGATAGTAATTATAGAATCCATGCAATCTGAAAGTAACAGTCTTTGAGATGCCTCACTATGTTCCATACAAATCCTCCTGTTTATAACGGTTTATTTTTATCAATTTATCAGTTCACATTAATTATACTTGTTTCTTCTATAAACCCTCTATTAAATAGCTCACTTACTAAATTTGAATCCTATGCATACAAAAAAGCTACCGAAGACACCAAAACAGTTACTTCGAGTAGCTTTTATTTATATATATTAAAATTATTTATTTTCCTCTTTCTGAACATATACATAAGCATCTTTCTGCTCTTTATGTACATCCACCTTCGAATTCTCTGCAAGCTGACCCGCATTTAGCAAAGAAAAAATAATGAGCGCTTCTAGTGACATTTCGTTTTACCACTCCTTTCTAGTTGTTATACATTTATCATACCGCTTACATGTGATTTCCGTATGAACTCGAAAAGGAGATTACAACAAAATGGTTACAAGTATATGAATGCACGCTATAATAACCATAAAATAGGAGGTTGATTCATTGTGACGATAAACCAAATGGTTCAGTTAGGCAGTGCATGTATGTTGTTTATTACTTCCGCGCTTATTAATTGGTATCAAGGAAGTAATTTAATAGATGATCCTGATGAATGGAAATATAGCGCTAAGTTTACGAATTACTTCAAAGGCACCGTTTCTAATTACGAAGATATTTATCAAATCGATTTCTTTATATACGCAGCAAAATTTTATCCAACAGCATTTATCGTTATGCTCATTAGCTTACTGTATATGCTCGTATCAATTCTTTATATTCTATTTAAAAGAAAAGATCCGGCGATTTAAATCCATACATAAAAAACCCCGAATCATAAAGTGAAACTTTAATCAGTGGGGGTTTTCTTCATCCCCCACTGATTATTAGTTGAACCAATCGGGCTTTTATGGGCAGTTGATCCCCCACCTAACTTCTTTGCTTTCGCTGCATTTTGAGGTGGGGGTCTTACTGCCCATTAAAGCGGGATAAACTTTTCAGCCTATAATTCGGGGTATTATTTGTTTACATTCGTTTCAGATTAGTAACGAATTAAGAAATATTTCTTTTTACCGCGGCGAATGATTGTGAATTTACCTTCGATGCGGTCTTTTTCTGTTACAACGTAGTCTAATGCTTGTGTGCGCTCACCGTTTACGTAGATTGCACCGTTCGTTACATCTTCACGTGCTTGACGTTTTGATGGAGAGATTTTGCTTTCTACAAGTAAGTCGATTAATACTGTATCTTCTGCAGTACGTTCTACAGATGGTACGTCTTTGAATCCTTGCTCGATTTCGCTTGCAGTTAGTTCTGCTACAGAACCGCTGAATAATGCAGCTGAAATTTTAATCGCTTGCTCTAATGCTTCTTCGCCGTGAACAAGTTTTGTCATTTCCGCACCTAATGCTTTTTGTGCTGCACGTTTTTCTGGTGCTTCAGCTACTTGTTTCTCAAGCTCAAGAATTTCTTCATGAGATAAGAATGTAAAGTATTTTAAGTATTTAACAACATCACGGTCATCTGTGTTAATCCAGAATTGGTAGAACTCGTAAGGAGTTGTTTTCTCTGGGTCTAACCAAATTGCGCCGCCTTCTGTTTTACCAAACTTCGTACCGTCAGATTTCGTAACAAGTGGAATTGTTAGACCGAATGCTTTTGCATCTTCTTCTGATTTACGAATTAATTCAAGACCAGCTGTAATGTTACCCCATTGATCACTACCACCGATTTGTAGGCGGCAATTATGGTGTTGGTATAAGTTTAAGAAGTCGTATGATTGTAAAATCATATAACTAAACTCAGTAAATGAAATACCAGTCTCTAAACGAGATGCTACTGTATCTTTTGCTAACATATAGTTTAAACCGAAGTTTTTACCGATATCGCGTAAGAATGAAATGACATCTAAGTTACCAAGCCAATCATAGTTATTAGCCATTGTTGCTGGGTTGTCCACGTTTTCGAACTCTAAGAAGTTTGAAAGTTGGTTTTTAATGCTTTCTGTGTAGTAAGCAACTGTATCTTTCGTATTTAATGTACGCTCTGCTTTTTTACCACTTGGGTCACCGATCATACCAGTACCACCGCCAACAAGTGCGATTGGTTGGTGACCAGCTAATTGGAAACGACGTAACATTAATACTGGTAACATATGACCGATGTGTAAGCTATCCGCTGTCGGGTCGAAACCACAGTATAATTTAACGCTTTCTTTTTCTAATAATTGCTCAAGGCCCTCAGCGTCTGTTTGCTGATTAATTAGACCGCGAAATTCAAGATCTTGTAAAATACCCATATCCTACATACTCTCCTTTAAGTTCATTACTGGCGTGAAGGTTAAAAACATAAAAAAATCGCCCCTTCAAATAAGGGACGATTTTGATTATCGCGTTACCACCCTAGTTGCAGACAAAAAAAAGCCTACCACCTTATTTACATAACGGCTTAGCACCGTCTCTTCCCTTTTGAATACAATTCAATCGAAAAAAGATGCTCTAGGGGCGTAATTCGCGATCATCTATGTGCTGATTTTCACCGGCCATCAGCTCTCTAAAACAGGGAAATGATCACTACTTCTCCCTTTCCACGCTCAATTATTCATATACTTTTCTTTATATCATTATTTACTAGCATGTGTCAAATTGAAGAAAATACTATATACAAACTACCTTGAAGATTTTTCCCCTCCATAAAACTCTTGCATCTCCTTTTCGGAAACCTTTGTCAGTTTTAATTTATGCGATTTCTTTCCCTCTTCACTCATGTACAACGTTGTATCATCCAATAATTCCAATTTCACTCTTCCATTCCAAGGGTATGACATATTACATATTACTTGATTATCATTATAATCTACTACACTCCCTTTAACTCTTTCTGTTTTCCCTCTCTTTTCATAAAACACTATTTCAATATTTTTATCGTCTATTTCTTGAATCTGAAGGTAAGCCCCTTTACCGCCAGCATACCAATACCCTTTCATCTTATTAAAAGAAGAAGAATGAGTTAAAAAAATATAAATAGTGCTTGCAACGATTATTAAGGCTATTGCACTTACAACTACGAATCGTTTATGGGCTAGAAAACTAGTTTTTTTCTTATTCTCTACATTCCATTCATTGTTCGTTTCTAATATCTCCTCTGAACATTGTTGTTTCTCTAAATTCATACCACAATCCCCACAAAAATTATCATGCTGTCGCACCTGACTTCCACAATTGGAACACTGTCTCATAATTTATCTTCCTCTCAATAATGTATTAATTATATATTTGCATATTAGCACATCATTATTGAATTTGGAATTAATTTCATAATATGTCTAAATATAAAAAGCACATAGCTTTCACTATGCACTTCATTTCTCCTACCCTATTTAAAATCCTATAATTAATATCATAATTATAGAAATAACCGGAAGCCCAACTAATAACGAGACATGAAACACAACTGATAAATCATTCCCAATCGTCGCCTCTACAGGATCTTTCGCTGGAGAACCAAGAAATCCGATTAATCGATCGAAGCGACTTACCGTTTTTGGAAAGTCTGGTATTTCTACATGATCACTATCTAAATGTTGCTTTAACTTATATTCACTCTTAAAGGGATTTTCGCTCAATTTCGTCCACCTCCAGCAATTGTTTCAATTTCTTTATTCCATTATGAAGTCTCGATTTCACCGTTCCAATCGGAATGTTTAATATTTCTGCAATTTCTTTTTGCTGCATATCATGATAATAAGAAAGGATTAGGACCGCTCTTTGCTCTTCTGGAACTTTCAAAATTGCTTCTCTTACTGTCAGCCGATCTTCGTGAGAAAATTCTTTTTCCGGAATCGGCACTAAAAATGGCAAAAGCGTACGCCACTTTTTTCTCCTATTTAATTTATTAATCATAAGACGATAACCGATTTGAAATAAATACGTTTTTATTTTACCTTTTTCAGGTTCATACATATGTTTTTTACGCTCTAGCGTCAAAAACGTATCTTGCACAAGATCGATACTTAATTGTTCATCTCGGTTAAATCGATATAAAAATGTGTATAGCGCTGGTTTGATTAAAATATATAGTCTTTCTCCCGCTTGTTTATCTCCACTTTGATACGCAAGCATGAGCTCCTCCTCAATCCCAATCTGCGCCATGATTTTTGATCTCCTTTATTCCTTTTAACGTTAATGAAATACGGGAAATTAAATATGCAATCGCAATAAAAATCCACAATTGTGATTGATTTGTAAAAAATTGCACATATGGGTTTTGAATCGTAAATCCCATTGCAACTAAAGTATTTAACGCTTGCACACATATGCATGCATACAACGCAAGGCAGACAGAAATCGTATCAAATACATTCCAGCGAAAATACACTTTTGTTTTTGTAAAATCAATTTTATATCCATTTTTCCGTACTATATGTTTTCTATCAAATGGAATAAGAATTGAAAACATAACAATCATCATAACGCCAGCTGTAAGCATTGATACTCTATATCCAATTGGTATCGGTAAGAAAAGACCACAAGAAAATACAACTATAATTCCAATTAAAGCAAAAGCAAGAAGTAATTTATTAGACATACAAAAAGCCTCCCTCATCTATTCTTTCATAAATGTATACAGACGAGGAAGACACTTCGTTCAAATATTATTTTATTTTTTTAACTATAATCTTTTATGTAAACCAATCCTTTTTATATAATACATAATGGTTTTCTAAAAACATTTTATTGTATTTAGGGAATAAGCACTCCACTTGTTTCTCTAATTTAAAGCCTATTTGTTCCATAGACCTGCATGAATTGATATTATTATCCCATGCCTGCGCATGAACCTCATCTACGTCTAAAGTTAAAAATATGTAATTATATATTAAGTTTCTTGCTTCTCGATTGACACCTGTACGCCAAAATTTACGTGCAACCCGCTGAGCCTCTGCCCTCACAATTAACTTTTTATTTTCATCCACCGTTGGCACAGAGATCCAATATGTCCCTACCATTTCCTTTGAGTGTTTCATTATAATTGACCAAGCTATAATATCTCTCAAATTTTTATAAGTATGTAACAGCTCTCTCATTTCATTACTATCTTTCGGGATCGTATTCGCTGTCCAACGATGCATATCAGGATCTTTCATTACCTCATACCACTGTTTGTAATCTTTTTCTGGTTCCACAGAACGTAAGCATACTATGTTTCCTTCTAAAACAGGTATCTTCATCTACATTCCCCCTTTATTATTTACAAAAAGAAAGGTCTGAACGTTGTTTCGTTCAGACCTTTCTCTCTTAATCTTCCATCGTTGATAAGTCACCTGTTGGTAAGTTTAACTCCCACGCTTTTAATACGCGGCGCATAATTTTACCACTTCTCGTTTTCGGTAATTTGTCTCTAAATTCAATTTGTCTTGGCGCTGCATGAGCTGCTAGACCTTTCTTTACAAATTGACGAATTTCTTCTTTTAATTCTTCTGATGGTTCGTACCCTGCTCGAAGCGCGATAAATGCTTTAATGATTTCGCCGCGCACCGGATCAGGAATACCAATTACACCAGCTTCTGCAACAGCAGCATGCTCGATTAATTTGCTTTCTACTTCAAATGGTCCAACGCGCTCACCTGACGTCATAATTACATCGTCAATACGTCCTTGGAACCAGAAGTATCCGTCCTCGTCCATGTAGGCAGAGTCACCTGATACGTACCAATCACCCGGCATGAAGTAAGACTCATATTTTTGCTTGTTATTCCAAATTCCACGCATCATAGCTGGCCAGCCTTTGCCAATTGCTAAGTTACCCATTGTGTATGGAGGCACTTCATTTCCTTCATTATCAACAATCGCTGCTTTCACACCTGGAATTGGTTTACCCATTGAACCTGGACGGATTTCCATACAAGGGTAGTTACAAATAACTTGTCCACCTGTTTCTGTCATCCACCACGTATCATGAATACGAAGTCCAAATGCGTTCATACCCCAGCGAATTACTTCTGGATTTAACGGTTCACCAACGCTTAACACGTGGCGCACTTGTGATAAATCATATTTTTTAATTGCATCTTGTCCAGCACCCATTAACATACGGAAAGCTGTTGGTGCGCTATACCAAACTGTTACACCGTAATCTTGCAGTGCTTCATACCAAGCTTCTGGACTAAATCGTCCGCCTAAAATAACATTTGATGCTCCGACTAACCACGGTGCGAAAATACCGTAAGCTGTTCCAGTTACCCAGCCAGGATCAGCTGTGCACCAATATACATCGTCTTCTTTTAAATCTAATACCCATTTCGCCGTTTGATAGTGTTGAACCATTGCGTTTTGTGCATGAAGCACACCTTTTGGCTTACCAGTAGAACCAGACGTGTAATGTAGAATTAAACCGTCTTCACGGCCTAACCATTCGATATGTAATTCTTTTGAAGCTTGTTCGAATAAAGGATTGAACGCTACCGTTTTACCGCCTTCTTCTACATGATCTCCAACAAGGAAGACTGTTTTTAAAGCTGGTAAATCATTTAATGGTACACGCTCTAACAATTCAGGCGTTGTAATTAACACCTTCGCTTCGCTATCTTCTAAACGATCGCGAACTGCGCCTTCCATAAACGCTTCAAATAACGGACCAACAATTGCCCCTAATTTCACTGCACCTAAAAGTGCAAAATATAACTCTGGGGAACGCGGCATAAAAATAAAAACGCGATCGCCTTTTTCTACATCGCCATAATTTTTCAGGACATTTCCTGCTTTATTAGAAAAATCCTTCATTTCCTTAAATGTATACTTCTCTTTTCGCGATCCATCTTGATAATAAAGGGCTACTTTATTCTTTCGATCGGATTTCGCATGCTTATCAATTGCTTCATACGCCATATTTACTCGGCCTGTTTCATTCCAAGTAAAATTTTTATTAACCTCTTCCCAGTTAAAATTCGCGTATGCCTCATCATAATTCGGCAAATTATTTTCTCCTTTAATGACAGGAAGCGTTTCTACTTTCATACTTTACATCCCCCTCCTATGTATTCTATTATCTATTATAATAACATTATTTAAAATTTTCAGTATATTTGTTGATTTTTAGACAAATTTTTAATGACAAATTTCGATTCACATCGCATATATTATAAAGTACGATATGAATAGATTCACAAACCCTCAAGGTGGTGAGCAATACATTGATTCATAAAAAAATATATAATGCCAGAAACTTAAAAACAGCGAAAGGCACTTTAATTATTGAAGGGCCTGTCTCTACACATAACTTAGAAATGTATGAATTTCATCCAGACTTAATTGCGTTTCGTCCTGCCGAGCAGCAATATAAAGCAATTGTCGAAATTTCTAAATTACCAGAAGCTCGTCTCATTATCGCTAGACATGACCAAACGATTGTTGGATATGTTACATACTTGTATCCTGATCCACTTGAACGATGGTCAGAAGGAAAAATGGAAAACTTAATTGAACTCGGGGCAATTGAAGTTGTCCCAGCCTTCCGTGGTTGCGCTGTCGGAAAAAACTTATTAGAAGTTTCAATGATGGACGATTATATGGAAGATTACATTATATTGACGACTGAATATTATTGGCACTGGGATTTGAAACAAACAGGCTTAAATGTTTGGGAGTACCGCAAAGTAATGGAAAAGATGATGAATGCGGGCGGGTTACAATGGATGGCTACAGATGATCCTGAAATTTGCTCGCATCCCGCTAACTGTTTAATGGTCCGCATCGGCAAACGCGTTGATACGGATTCTATTCAAGCATTTGATCGTCTACGTTTTCACAATCGTTTTATGTATTAATAAAGGGGGCAACTGGAATGATTGTAGAAGAAATTATGAATCAAGATGTAGTGACACTACATCCAAACGATACAATCGAAACAGCAATCCGAACGATACGCACGAAAGGCATTCGGCACATTCCAATTGTCGATCAAAATAATCACGTCGTAGGCATTATTTCTGATCGGGATGTAAGAGATGCAAGTCCGTCTATTTTAGATGAACAAGTTTCACTCGATATGCTGAAGCAACCGCTTGAACTCATTATGAAACATCCTGTTATGACTTGCCATCCTCTCGATTTCGTTGAGGAAATTGCTACTTTATTTTTTGAAAATAAAATTGGCTGTCTTCCTGTTACAAAGGCTGGAAAGTTAGTTGGAATTATTTCTGAATCTACTGTGCTGCACACGTTAGTGAAATTAACAGGAGCACATCAACCAAGTTCACAAATTGAAATTCAAGTAAAAAACGAACCTGGCATTCTCGGAAAAGTCGTTGCTATTTTTAGTGAGTTACAAATCAATATCGTGAGCGTTCTCGTCTACCCAGCAAAAGATGAGAATGATAAAGTACTCGTTTTCCGCATTCAAACGATGAATCCGCTAAAAGTGATTGATGCACTTGAGGCAGAAGGCTACCGTGTATTATGGCCGAACATTATGGGGATGCAAGCATGAGTAGCGCGTTTATTTATTCGGAGGACTTTCGGGGCTATTCGTTTAGCCCTGATCATCCTTTTAACCAACTGCGCGTCACACTTACGTATGATTTATTACAAAAGGGTGGTTTTATCTCTCCTTCCCAAATCATCCCACCACGGATGGCTACAGATGAAGAGATCGCCTACGTTCATACAGAGGAGTACATAAATGCGGTAAAACGTGCTGGAGAAGGTAAATTAGAAAAATCAATCGCGATGACATATGGACTCGGAACAGAAGATACACCGATGTTTCCAAATATGCACGAAGCAAGCGCATTACTCGTTGGCGGTACGTTAACTGCTGTCGATGCTGTTCTTTCCGGGAAAGTAAAACACGCGCTTAATTTAGGCGGCGGCTTACATCACGGCTTCCGCGGCAAAGCATCTGGCTTTTGTATTTATAACGATAGTTCCATCGCAATGAAATATATTCAGAAGAAATACGGTTTACGCGTCTTATATATTGATACAGATGCTCATCACGGTGATGGTGTACAGTGGTCCTTTTATGACGATCCTAACGTATGCACCATTTCACTACATGAAACTGGGCGCTATTTATTCCCTGGAACTGGCGCTGTAAATGAACGCGGACAAGGTAATGGCTATAGTTATTCTTTTAACGTTCCACTCGATGCTTTTACAGAAGACGAATCTTTTTTAGATTCATATCGAACTGTCGTAAAAGAAGTTGCAGCCTACTTTAAACCGGATATTATTTTAACGCAAAACGGTGCTGACGCACATTATTACGACCCACTTACACACCTTTGTGCAACGATGAATATTTACCGTGAAATACCGAAGCTCGCTCGCGAAATCGCTAACGAATATTGCGAAGGTCGCTGGATCGCTGTCGGCGGCGGTGGCTATGATCACTGGCGCGTCGTCCCAAGAGCTTGGGCACTCATTTGGCTCGAAATGAACAACATCCAAAACATCTCAGGTTATCTTCCTCCAGAATGGATTGACGCTTGGAAAGGACAAGCAGAAACAGAACTTCCCCTCACATGGGAAGATCCAGACAACATGTATAAACCTATCCCCCGCAAACCAGAAATTGAAGAAAAGAATGCATTAACTGTAGCGAAATCTCTTGAAATTATTCGGAATAATATGAAAAAATCTTTGTACTAAATGAAAAGGAGGCTCGTTTTTGAATAGCCTCCTTTTACTTATTGTCGGTTTCTGTCGGTAAGTCGATATATTTTGATAATCGCTGATATATTTTATTTCATAATTAAGTGGCCCAACTTTTATGAAAAAAGGTCGTGATATTATGTGGAAGCAAAAAATGATTCACACGAAACGTGGCACATTCGAGCTTTTTACAAAAGGAAATGGCGAACCCCTTTGCATTACACATCACTATTCACAATTTAATGAAACGGGTGATTACTTTGCGAATGTTTTCACTTCTACGCATCGTGTATTCCTCATTAATTTACGAGACGCTGGTAACTCTGTAAAAGCCAATTCAAAAAAAGAATTAAGTATGATTGAAACGATTCACGATTTAGAAGCTATACGAGAAGCTTTACAACTTCCAACATGGCATTTCGCTGGCCACTCAACAGGGGGTATGCTTGGACTTCTATATGCGATTACGTATCCAAATTCTTTACAATCATTAGTCATCGTTGGAGCCGCAGCAAGTAACTATACCAAAACACCATTTTGCATTTATCACCCAGCACACCCAAAGTTTCATTATATGCAAAAACTCATCGAAAACTTAAAAAGCCCTCACCTTACAAGTGAAGAACGAAAAGAACTATCTACTGAGAGAACAAAATTATCACTGCATAAACCCGAAAACTACAACTCTTATTTTTGTAAACCAATCGAAAAAACTATGTCCGCTAGCCGGATGAACGTTTTCGCCAATGAATATCCATCATTTGATTTAAGAGATCATTTACCTTCCATCCAAACAAAGACCCTTATTATATGCGGAATACATGATATACAGTGCCCGATTCAATATTCTATCGAAATGCATAAGGGTATACGTAATTCTATCTTTGTGACATTTGAGGCGAGTAACCATTATCCCTTTTTGGAAGAAGCTGCTCAGTTTACTTCTACTACTCGAACATTTTATAAATCGTTACACTAGTACCGTTATTATTAAGGAAAGCTCACAGTCTCTATAAAACTATGAGCTTTTTTCAAAAGAAGTATTTCAACTAGTAACAATTAAAAGAAGAACACACAAACTCACTAAACCTAAATCAATAAATACTGCCTTCTTATCTCCTTCTTTTAAACTTATTATAAAACTAGAAACTATTTTAATTGCAAAAAAGACCATCATAAATAGCCAACCGAAATGATCATTCGTATAATCTTCATCATAAAACATTTGTATTGCACCGATAATTAATAAAATAAGTACGATATTCGTTCCAATCTTTAAAGCTTTGTTTAATTTATTATTCTTTAATATATCCCCCAAAATGTAGCACGCCCTCTCAAACTATCTTGTGTGTTGGCACAGATGTTTTATCCCCCTTTACATTTTAACATAAATTACCTTATATATACTTTTACTTACAAATTCAGATGTGCACGACAATAATGATGTTCCTTTCATCGCAATATACTCATCACTTTGAAGAGATAGAGCAGATTTTGTTAGAAGTGAATAAGTAAGTAAAAAATCCGAAGCACTCATCACTTCGGATTTTTTAACAACCCTATTTATCCATAACAACAGGAAGCTGGAATGAAACAATCGTTCCTTTTCCAAGTTCACTTTTTATTTCTAATCCAGTTCCGTATAACTGTTTTAATCGTGCATCCGTATTCAATAAACCTATTCCCTGTTTTTGATTCGGTTTTTTCACTAATATTTCTTTTATTTTTTCATCTGACATGCCTATCCCATCATCCGCAATCGAAATGTTTATAAATCCACTCACACTCTCTATTTTTATATGAATGCTTCCACCCTTTGCTTTTTTTAATATACCATGACGCACAGCATTCTCTACTAATGTTTGAATAGAAAACGGTGGTACTACACATTCTATTCCATCTTCGACTTCCAGCACGCTCTGTATTCTCTTTCCAAATCGCTCTCTTTCAATATAAAGATACGATTGAAGTAAATCTAATTCATGCTGTATAGGTACGGTTTCCGCTAACACTTCTTCACCAAAACTGGCTCTTAAATACGTTCCAAACTCAACAATTAATTTCTCCATCCTAACAATATCAATTTCACCTAATGCAGCAATCGTATTTAGTGTATTAAAAAGAAAATGCGGCTGAATTTGCGCCTGAAGCCAAGCACCTTCCATTCTTATTCGCTCATGAATTGATTGCTTTAACTCTGTTAATGCATTAATTCTCACTTTTAATTCCAGTGCATCTATAGGCTTTACAATGTAATCATTCGCCCCAGCAAGAAATCCTGTATAAATATCTTCTGGCTGCGACCTAGCCGTTAACAGTACAATAGGCAACTCTGCAATAGAGTATTGGGTACGAATCATTTTTGTTAATTCATAACCTGACATTTTCGGCATCATCACATCTACTAATATCATATCCCACTCCATATTTAACCGCTCCAAAACCTCTCTTCCGGTTGTTACCGTTTCAAGTTCATATTCATCTTGTGGTAATATACTCTTTAATACTTTTAAATTTATAGGATCATCATCAACAGCAAGAATTCTCTTTCTATTACCGACTCGATTATCCTTCATTTCAACTTGTTTTAATTCCACTACTTTTTCAATTGTTTCTTTTGACACAATTAGCATCTCTTCTCTTTCAGCAAGTGGTAATGTGAATGTAAAAGTAGAGCCTTTATGTAAAACGGATGTAACAGTAAGTGTTCCCCCGTGCATTTCCACTAATTGTTTACAAATACTTAGCCCAAGTCCAAATCCTCCACTTTCACCATATGAATCACTACCTTGTTCATATGGAAGGAAGATTCGCTTTTGCGCTTCTTTATCAATTCCAATACCAGTATCTGTAACCTGAATAGCCGCGTAATTTTTTCGTTTTTCAACATCAATTGTAATAGCCCCTTCATCCGTAAATTTAACTGCATTATGAAGTAGGTTAAATAAAATTTGAATAAGACGATTTTGGTCAGCTAATACAAATGGAAACCGTTCAGGGATATTCGCGATAATTTGTAATTTCTTTTCTTCTCCAATAAACTTTTGCATATCAATCACCATTGTAATAATTGGTTGCAAATCAACCGGTCTCTTATGAATCGGTATCCCTTTCTGCTCCATTCTTGTAACATCTATTAAATCGTTCAACAAATACGACATACGCCTTCCTATTGTCATTAATAGTTTTAGATGTTGTTTACTTTCACCATTTATCGCTTTCTCTTCATCCATTACACTTTGTGCAATATTCATCATCCCATGTAACGGATTTCTAAGTTCGTGCGCTGTATTTGCTAAAAATTGATCTTTCTTATGATGCTCTTCTTTTAATTTTCCAGCCAGTTCACTATTCTCATCACTCGTGCGAAAGAATCGGATAAACCAAAAAGTCGAAAATGATACCATTGCTAAAAAAATATCAAATGGATAAAAATCCGCATCAAATATCCTCGCAAACCCTATGCTATACATGAACGCAAACTCTTTAAAACTCGCACACAATACTCCAGAAGTAGCACTAATCACTGTAAAAAGTAAAAAGATTAAATCATACTTTCCACTTTCCACCACTCGTAAAACAATAATTGCTGTTAAAATGAATGGAATAATAATTGTAAAAAATAATATAAATCCAAAATCTTGCACTAGTCTAGGTGAAGAAAACAATACTACGAAAACATAAATTCCGCATAATACGATGGTAAATAAAATAAATTTATTGTCCCCATAACCTCGTAAAAACCTTTTCATATACAGTAAAATAAATAAAGCGAAACCTACAAACGATATATATATAATTTTCATATATATTGAAAATTCAAATTCATACAAAGAGAACAAAAAACGTTCATCCGTAATTAAAAATATAATACCTGCAAATATACTACCAAGTGAAAAATATAGAATCTCAACATTTTTCGGCTTCATCACAAAAATGATAAATGCATATATACCATGTAAAAACACTATTGTCGTTGCAATAATTTGCATCATAAGATTGTTAAAGCTATCCTGTACAATAGCATTTTCACTGCCAAAACGCACTCCACCTGTAATCCCGCCATGTTTCGATTCTTGTGTCGTTTTCGTAACAGGAATAAGAAGATTAATTACCCCTTGTTCATTCGCTTTTACCTTTATGACAGTTGGTGTAAGTGAAGTTTTATGTACATCATTCGGTTTAAAAATACTTCCTCTTTCCTGTACAAGTTCTCCATTTACATACAAATCGAACTGATTATGAACACGCTGTATTTTTAAGCCGTAATTTTCATTCGAATTCTTCACTTTGATAGATAGCGCATACGTGCCATATTCTTTTTGATGAGTACGATCAACTCTTTCTTTCCAGTTCCCCGGAACATTAATATATTCATAATCTTTATTATTTTCCTTCATTTGATCCGGGGTAAGTAAAACATTCGGATAAAATTTCCATTCACCATTTAACGTAACTAAATTTTTTTCGCCAAATGTTATATCTGATAAATTTACTATCCCTTCTTCAGCATGTGGTTGATTTATATAAAGAGATTGTTTAAACCAAATGGAACGAAAACCGACAATACAAAGGATAAATAAGAATACTACTATCAATATTTTTCTTTTAGACATACTTATTCCCTCTTTATAAAATTACGGAATCTTTTCAAATCTTTACCATAACATATCACACTTTCTTTATCGAGTGAATAATAACTATATTCTAAAAATATTTCCATCACTCGTACTTTAACGTTTTTTCACTTTAAAATAAAGAAACATTCCAATGAAAAATAATAGAACGATTACTATTCCAATCATCCACTTTTCTACTACAAATGGATTCACTTGAGCCACAACTGCTTCCTTTTCTTTCACTTCAAAAGGAACCCGTTCCCCTCGAACTATCAATCTATGTGTATTTACTCCATAAGGTGTGCATGTAACTAACGTAACGTAATCTTTATCTTTCACAACTAATAAATCATTCGTTTCATTTGGTAATACAACTTTTATTTGATCCACCTTATAAGCAAGCACTTTATTTAATGAATGTATGTAAAAAGTATCTCCCTTCTTCACCTTATCCAAGTCCGTAAATAATAAAGCAGAAGGCAAACCACGATGCCCCGTTAAAACAGCATGCGTACTTTCTCCCCCTACTGGCAAAGAAGAAGCATTAATATGTCCTACTCCTCGGCTCAAAACATTTTCAGATGTGCCAGCATAAATTGGAAGCTTTACATCAATTGTAGGAATTTCAATATACCCCATACTCTCACCTACATTTAATACATCTGCATATGAACGTCCACTCTCGTCGCCCCCTTTTTCATTAAATGGATCCGAAAATGACTGTGACGTCGTCTGGACATTTTTATTATATTCATTCGCTTCTTTCTCCCTACGTTCAATTTCTTTTTGCTGTAACTCTTTTACTTTTTTATCATACGAACTAACCGCTGAATAATGAGCTCGTGTTGCTAACCAATTACTAACTGTTGGATATAAGAAAATACAAAGTCCCAATAAAAAAATAGCACCAAATATAATGTTACGTTTCATCATATCCTCCTATAAAGTGAAACTTTAATCAGTGTAGGTTTTGTTCACCCCACTGATTGTTAGCCCTCAAATAACGGGCTAAAATGCCGAAAAAGAGGAAAGGCCTCCCTCTCCTCTTTTCATTACCGTTTAAATCGCTTATTAATTATTTGTTGCTTTTTTTCTAAAGAAAACAAATGCTGCTATTATCATTAATACAAGACCTACTACAGTAAATAAGATTGTACCGATACCACCTGTTGAAGGTAAAATCCATCCACTCTTATTATTTTCTACAGTAAGTGTAACTGTTTTATGATCAGCATCAATCTTTACATGAATTGGCTCTCTTAATTGTTGATAACTACCTGTTGTACCATCTTCTTTTTCATAAGTTGGAGCTTTCGTTTCCACAACTTGATACTCACCGTAAGGTAGCTTATTCCATGTAATTACACCATTTTTATCAGATGTACCTACTACTTTCTTTCCATCGATTTCTACTGGATTTCCTTTTGTATCTTGCAGCGCAAATTCTGCACCTTCTAATTTCTTACCATCCTTCCCATCAACTTTCGTTAATGTAATACCACCAGTCGTTGGAGTAACGATAACTGGTTTTGTTGCCTTCTCACCTGTTACATCATCTTTGTTTTTAAATGTAATTGTTGCCGTATTCGGAATCTCTACTCCTGTTTCTACGCCATCTCTAATTTGTGCTTTAATTTGCAAATGAAACTCTTTTTTGTTATCTAATTTAGAGAAATCTTTTACAGTAGCCGTTACTTTTTGACCGTCTACAACTACTTCTACAACACTTGCATCTACTACTTTACCATCAATTTTTACAACTGGTTGACCTTGAATTTCTAATCGACTATCTAATACATCTGTTACGACATAATGTTTATAATCCTTAATATCTTCTGGAATTAGTGTTTTAATATCATAGTTATAATCCGTCTTCGTATTAATTGGTAAATTGTTTAAATCTCCATTAATCTTCTTATCAATTGTTGGTTCTTCATAGTTTTTCACATCAACTTTAACTACTTCACCAGAAGTAACTGTACCATCTTTATTAATTACACCAGATTCTTTAATGAAGAATTCATATTTTTTCGGATCCAACACATAACCATCTAGCGCTTTCGTTTCTAAAAAGTAATACTTCCCGTACGATAAGTTACCGACACGAATTTTACCATTTCCATCTGTCTCCAAACCTTTTTCTAACTCTGTTCCATCTTCTTTATATAAAGAGAATTGAACACCCTTTAACGCTTTATTTTCCACACCAATTTTTGTTAATTCTACTGCACCACGTTTCGTTTCATTTTTCGGATAAATTTTAACATCATATGTTAATACTTTCCCATCTTCACTTGTCATCGGGATATCAACTTTGTATGTTTTTGTGTCTATATTTACATGTGGTGGTCCAGAAATTTCTTTCACTTCGTAACGACCTAGTGGTAAATCGCCAAAAAATGCAATCCCATCCGCATTCGTTTCAACTTCAATTGGAACTCCATTTACTGGTTTGATGTCTTCTTTAACAATTTTCCCATCGTTTGAAATTGTTCCAAATGATTCAACTTGTTTAATTTGATACACAACTCCTGCTAAAGGCTTCGCATCTTTAGGAATTTCTACTCCTTTAGAGCTACTTTCTTTTAAAGCTGGATTATTAAGTGGCTCTTGTTCAAATTTATGGATTGTTAACGTGCCTTTTTTTTCACTTTTCGATTCCGCTTTTATTAACATACTTGGCAATGAAGCAAATGCTAGCAAAAAGATTAAAAACATACTTAAAAATTTTTTCATTTCTCGTTCTCCTCTTCTACCAATTTAATATTCTAGTAATTACTATTTCTCTTATGGAAAAACAAAAATACAACTACAATCATTAAAAAAGTACCAATTAAATAAAATACATTTGCTCCAGCACCGCCTGTGTTTGGAATTTCCCACTCGCTTTTTTTGTTTTCTACTTTTAACGTTTGTGTAGGTGTCGCTGCCGTTACCTCGACCTCAATTGGATCACGGAGCAACATATATCCATTCGGCGCTTTCACTTCTTTAATCGTATATTTTCCAAACGGTAGTTTCTCTAAGCTAGCCTTGCCATTTTCATCTGTAATTAACTTTCCAACTTCTTTTCCTTCTTGGTTAAAAACTTGAAATTCCGCATGTTGCAACTTAATATTTTCATCAGCTGCATCTACCTTTTCAATTTCGATCTTACCTATAGATGGCGGAATAACAACTACTTTATTCGAACTAATTGGCGTATTATCAAATATGAGCTCTGCTATATTTGGCACGCCGCCATTTGCAATATATTTCGCTAACACCTCTACTGGTGTACCTTCTGCTATTTTGCTTTTAATATGCATCGTGTACTTTAAACCAGCTAAATACGCATATGAACCATCTTTCTTCTCTAACTCAATTGTCACTTTCTTTGTTTGCTTATCAATGTTCGGTGTTACTTTTACAACTTCACCTTTTTCATTCATAAGCTTCACATCTAAAATATCTAGAATATCCTCTAAGTCATCTTGTAAGGTAACCTTCTCTAAATTTGTTGTATCATTACCAAATTGATATGCTACATTCCAAGTAAACTCTTCATTTCTCTCTTGCAATGTACCCTTTTCCACTTCTTTCTCATTTTGAGTAGAAACGGTTTTTGTTACTTTCGGTTTTTCCTTTGGAGGAACCACATACACTTCGTTAGATTTCACTGACTTATTATTTAGTACTAACTCTGCTGTATTTGGGATTCCACCTTTTACTATATAACGTGCTAATTCTGATTGATTTACACCATCAGCAATTTTAGATGTAATTTGCACCGTATATACTTCACCTGTTAAATACACATAACTTCCTTCTTGCTTCGGTACTTCAATCATTACCTGTTTCTTAGCAGTATCAATTTTTGGTTTTATATTTACGACTTCACCTTTTTTATTGATGACCTTCACATCTAATATGTCTAAAACATCTTCTAAATCATCTTGTAATACGATAGAATCGTATCCACTTGGTGAACTTCCAAATTCATACTGCACATTCCAAACAAACTTCTCTTTTACATTGGATAATGTAGCCTTTTCCACGTTCTTTTCATCATCATCCGATACAGTCTTGCGTAATTTCGGTTCTTCAATTGGTGGCTTCACAATGACTTTATTAGAAACAACTGGATTGTTATCTATAATGAGCTTTGCCGTATTCGGAACGCCACCTTTATCTAGGTACCCTTTGATCACATCGATATTTGTACCAATCTTTATCTTCGCTTTAATCGTTAATCGATATTGTCCACCAGCTAAATACGCGTACGAATCATTTTGCTTTGGCAACTTATACGTTACAATTGACTTTTCTTTATCTATAACTGGCGCTATATTTACAACTTCGCCTTTTTCATTTACTAATTTCGTATCTAAAACTTCTAAAATATCTTCCAAATCATCTTGTATAACGATTTCTTGTTTTGACTCCATATCAAATCCAAAGTTGTAATTGACATCATATACAAATTCTTCATGCAATGAATTTAACAATGCCTCATCGACCAGTTTTTGATCTGAATCAGAAACTTTTTTCGTTACCGCCGTATTACACTTAGTAGCATTTTCATTCGGAAGTGCCTTGACGGCTTGAATATCAAACTTTTGATCAAAGAACATAAAATATCCATCCGCAACATTAAATTCTTTCGATTGCGGTGTTTTTTCCTTCACCTTATAAGTGACTTTATAAGTTCCTTCTGGCTGTCCGTCTAAATCCCAAATGATCTGATTCCCTTGTATAACAGGCTTTGTATTAACACCATTTGGACCAGACCCTTGCACACCTGTTACGAGCAAATCATTATTAATATTTAAAATCAACTTATCTTTTTCTTTTTTTGTCACTTTTGTAACGGTTTCAATTAAATTTTTTGTAAACTCTTCAATATCATTTGCCAGTACAAACCATTCCGGTTTTGTTGCCATCTTTTTTAACTCTTGCCTTGCATATGGACCTACTTCTTTATCGTACTTAGTATAATATTGGTCAGATGCTGCTAATATACTTTTATCTTCCCAAAAAGCTGTAACAAGTTTATATCCCGCGTTTTTTATATTTTGAGCCTCTGTAGTTACTTCCTTCAAAGCACCTACATAATCTTGCCCATATTCATTCGACCTATAACCTGTGCCCTGATCCGTTAGTTGATTTGTTAATTTGTAAATATAGCCATCCTTTCGAATGTTAGCAACACCATCTGTAACAAGCAGAAAAACTGTTTCTCGGTCTGGATCATTTTGTCCCTTCGCTTTCTCATACTCAGCTAACGCAAACTGAAGACCACTGGCAGTTGGTGTACCGCTATCTGGAGTTATTTTATTGATGCCATTCTTTGCTGAGGTAAAGTTATTAGTTAATCCTGCTTGCAAGGTTGTTTTAATCCCATTACCTCTACTTTCAAGTACACGCCCGTCACTAGCTTTATATCCCTTATAATCTTGATAACTCGTTACCATAATCCGATCCGTCGCAGGATTTAGTTCATCTACGATATTGCTCAATGCTTTTTTCACATTTGGCATTGTGCCTTTGAAACTTCCACTTGCATCTTGCACAATAACAAAATCAACTTTCTTTTGTTTTGGTGCTGGCCACTTAAAACTTAGCTCCCCTTCATGCTCCCTTAAACACATATTCCCTGTCGATTTAGTTGTTACCTTATGCTGCACCGCTTCCACCGTATTAGCAGCAACCGCTATTATCCCTGGGCTAATCACTTGAAATACGAGTAGAAGCAACATAAATAATGTGACGTTCTTCTTCATCGTTCCATCCTCTCACTTAACATAAATTTATCTCGCCTCATTTCCCCCTTTTTCGCTAAATTACTTTTACGCTCAAAGTATAAATTGGGACACTGAACAAAAACTGAACAAAAAATCAAAAAATAGAAATATTTAAATAACTTATCGTATATAACAATTAATAAGAATCATTTATAATAGTAATTACAAATAATTACCATGGAATATTTATGGTTATTTATGGAGGAATGAAAAATGTCCTATTTTGTCTAAATATTTATTGGTGATATGACTTGAGTTAAATCATTAAACAAGATTGTAAGAAAGAGGTAATGAACTATGAGGGCAATTATTGTTGATGATGAACCATTAATACTCCAAAGACTTGAAAAGATGTTAAAAGAACTTCAAATTTTTAAAGATATCGTTTGCTTTGATGATTGTGAATCTCTTAGTTTTTATAGTAAAGATCATACAATTGATGTCGCATTTCTTGATATTGAGATACCTGAAAAAAATGGCGTTATGTTAGCCCGCGAACTACAATCAAAACATAAAAATATAAAAATAGTTTTCATTACAGGACACGACCGTTATGCGGTTGAAGCATTTGAAATTTATGCATTGGATTACATTATGAAACCTATTACGAGAGAAAGATTGCATAACACTATTCAACGTCTTATGCAAAGCATGACGATTGAAACAACTAATTCCTCTACAATAGAAACTTCGATACTCAATTGCCTTGGTGAGTTATATTATGTAGATCATGAAAAAGACAAAAAAATCCCCCTAGAAAAATGGCGCACAAAAAAAGCGAAAGAACTATTTTTATTTTTAGTTCATAATCGAAATAAAGTTATTAATAGAGATACTTTAATTGAATTACTCTGGTCAAATACTGATTTAGAACAAGCAAGAGTAAATCTACATTCAGCCATATATCAAATTCGAAGAACCATCCATGCTTACGAAATGAATGTAAACATTACTCGAGTGAATGACGGATATAAACTCGATTTACAAAACATTTTGATTGATGTTGATCTATTCGAACAAGCAGCAGCCGCTCTTCCAAAAGAAATATGTAGCGATACATTAGATAAATACATTGCATGCCTCTCTTTATATACTGGAGATTACCTTATTGATATGGACTATTGGTGGAGCGAAGGAGAAAGAACAAGATTACAAAACTTATATTTTCAACACGCCTTTTCCCTTATTCGTTTTTATATAGAAGGCGCGAGTTACACTGAAGCAATTGATATTTGCATGCGTATGCAATCTATGAATCCATTTGAAGAAAATACGTATCACCATTTAATTTCCTTATACGCTAAAACAGGGAATAAAACAGCTAAACAAAATCAAGAAAAAATGCTACACAAATTATTAAGCGATAGCGAACTTACTATGATATAAAGAATCTCTCAATATAGATTCTTCATTTTTGCCATTCTCAGCTATCCTATGCTACATTTATTCCGGCATATAAATATTGAATAATAAGGCGGGGATAAAATGAATATACCTAAAATCGGAATGATTGGTCTTGGAAATATTGCACAGAAAGCCTATCTTCCAACACTAACAAAAGAAACAGATTGGAATTTTGTAGGGGCGTTTACACCTAACGCGGAGAAAAGAAAACAAGTTTGCCAACAATACCGCATTCAAGACTTTCATTCTATTGAAACGTTAGCTTCGGAATGCGATGCAATCTTCGTCCATAGTTCAACTGCATCGCATTATGAAATCGTTTCTGAACTTCTGAAAAAGGGAATCGACGTTTATGTTGATAAGCCACTAGCAGCTACAGTAGAACAAGCTGAGAAACTAGTCGAGTTGAGCGAAAAGCATAAGCGAAAGTTAATGGTCGGATTTAATCGCCGATTCGTTCCTATGTATGTTGCAGCAAAAGAGCAAGCTCATAATATTTCATGGGTTCGAATTGAAAAACACCGCACAAATAAAGTCGGACCATATACGTACGACTTTACGATGTTAGATGATTACTTACATATTGTAGATACCGCTCGCTGGTTAGCTAACGATGAGCTTAACGTCGTTCATAATATGATGCAAATCAATGAAAAGAATGAACTTCTTTACGGACATCATACATATACAACGCCAAGTGGACTGTTACTTTCTACCGCAATGCATCGCCATGCCGGTACAAATTTAGAACAAATTGAACTTGTAACGACAGGAAAAATCATTCGCGTAAAAAACATGAACACATTTGAAGTTGAGGAGGAAAATGCAGTTTCTCAAATTGGTTCCCCATCATGGGATACGACGTTAAAACAACGTGGTTTTGAAGATGCTGTTCATCATTTTATTGAATGTGTACAAGGAGATACAAAACCTGCTGTAGATGGATTAGAAGGATTAAAAACGCAACAACTGTTGCAATCTCTACTAGATAATGTAAACAAAAATTAAAACGGATACATTTTTCAGAATTTACTTTCATTCCCATTCCCTCTTTATTTCTCACGCAAATTTCTATAGAATATGTTGATAGGAATTATAAATTTCATAATGAATCGTGGAAAGGATGGGATTAACACATGTGGAACGAGTTTAAGAAATTCGCGTTCAAAGGGAATGTCGTTGATTTAGCTGTCGGGGTTGTAATCGGTGCTGCATTCGGTAAAATCGTTAGTTCTTTAGTAAAAGATATTATTACACCATTACTTGGTATGGTATTAGGTGGCGTTGACTTTACAAGTTTACACTTTGGATACGGTAAATCTGCTGTTATGTATGGTAACTTCATCCAAACAATTTTTGATTTCTTAATTATTGCAGCTTCTATCTTTATGTTTGTTAAAGTGTTCAACAAACTAACATCTAAAAAAGAAGAAGAAAAAGAGGAAGAAATTCCAGAACCAACAAAAGAAGAAGTTCTTCTTAGCGAAATTCGCGACTTATTAAAACAACAAAACTCTTCTAAAGATAGAGCATAATTGAACGGATAAAAAGGCATGCCCCTTAGGGACATGCCTTTTCTATATGCTATAACGTTTCCGAATTCATATGAATAAATAAAATAATACCAGCAACCATAAGTACCATAATACTACTTGCAAATAGTGTAATACCGATAAACATTAAACTTGTGCTCATATCCACTGATACACTTTCAATAAAAATAGAAATTACATACGTGATAAGGGCAATTCCTGCAAGAATACTTCCTGGAACAAATCGCTTTAAACCATTTTGTTTTAACGTCATATATGCAAAAATAGCAGTCATACAAAGCGTAATTATCCAAAGAACGATCATCTCTTCTCCCCCCTCACAAGCCTTTTCTTTCTATTATACATGACATTGCCCTATAATAGTTAAATTTGCACTTATGTGACATATAACAAGGAATTATACAGTCATATAGAGAAGTCTCCCAAATAAGCTATAGAACTCGGGAGGATTTCAATTGGAAGAAGATATTGTAGGATATTTTAAACAAGTAGAGAAATTTGATTATATTACAATTGACTTAGACAAAAAGTTTTTTTATATCGAAATTGTACAACTAGAAACAAATAGAACTTTGCTAAAAATATCACTTAACTTAGAAAAAGATGAAACTATTATTGCTGGCAATGTGAAACAATATGATCCTTCTAGGTTAGAACAATTCATACAAAGCTTTAAACACACTGCCCAAACATGCCTTGCACATAATTTACGAAGTCCTGAAGAACTTTTTGCATTTTGGAAAAAGAATTAATCTCCCTTTCGTTAAAAAAAATGGTTATTTTTTCTATTAATTGATATAATTATCATATACAAATATTCTTTATAAGGGAGTGTTCATAATGATCTGGATTTCACTAATCGTATTAGCCTATTTCATCATTCTCGTCCCAATACAGTATAACTACATTAAAATACTCAAAGAAAAACAGAAGAAAATGAATATGTCACAAAACGAACTATATGACAACATGTCTTATGAAGAATCCCAAATACATTACCATTATCAAAGTAACGTATTTACAATACCTGCTTCGCTTGTCGCAAGTATTATTTATAAAGTGAAACATGCAGCATAATATGTACGCTGTAAAATTATTGTTTGAATCTGTTCATTCTGGTGAGCCTGATCCTCCAAAAATTGGTGAGGATTATGAAAAAAAAGGATTGTGATACACTTTTTGAAGAAAGTATTATTCTTGTTAAGGCACACAGCTTGGAAGAGGCCCATGCACTAGGTGAACAAATCGCTATACATTCTGAGCATACGTACGATAATATGTACGGTGAGCAAATAACGTGGACGTTTCGAAAAGTATTGCATGTGTTTGAATTAGACGATACACCATTTGAAACGGGAAAAGAATTATACGCAAGATTTTTACAAGTTAAGAAAAATGAAACAGTGGATACAGTCTTACAAAAATACTATCCTGAATACGAATAAAAGCTCACAGCAATCGCTGTGAGCTTTTTTATACTTACTTCGTTGAATCTCTAAATTGGATACGGTGAGGTAAGATAACAGTGTGATCTTCCACTTTTTCTTTGTTCATATACTTTGTTAATAGACGCATTGCTACTGCACCGATATCATACATCGGTTGTACAACTGTTGAAAGTTGTGGACGAACCATTAATGCAAGGCGTGTATTATCGAAACCAAGTACTTCTACATCAGTTGGTACATTTAATCCAGCATCTTGTGCTGCGTGAATTACACCTAGTGCCATTTCGTCAGAAGATACGAAGATCGCTGTTGGCTTTTCATCAAGGCCCCAAAGCTTTTCGAATGCTTCGATACCTGAATCATATGTGTAATCTCCATCGATTACAAGATTTTCATCATATGAAATACCTGCTTCTTCTAAAGCTTTTTTATAACCTTGTAACTTCTTCGCGCTTCCCGCTTTATCAATGAAAGGACCAGAGACGAAACCGATACGCTTATGTCCTTGTTCAATAAAGTGCTTCATTGCGTCGTAAGCCGCTTGTGTATAATCAATGTTTACTGATGGCGTTTCATTTTGCTCATCAAATGACGCTGCTAATACGATTGGTACTGGAGACTTTTTAAATTCTTCAACGTGAATATCTGTAATATCTTCACCCATGAAAACAATTCCGTCCACTTGTTTTCCAAGCATCGTATTTAATAAATGGAACTCTTTCTCTTTGTTTTGGTCAGAGTTACTTAAAATGATGTTATATTTGTACATTGTTGCGATATCTTCAATTCCACGAGCAAGTTCTGCATAAAACGTATTTGAGATATCAGGAATAATAACACCTACTGTAGTTGTCTTTTTACTTGCTAGTCCACGTGCTACCGCATTTGGGCGGTATCCTAAACGATCAATTGCTTCTAATACTTTCTTTCTTGTTGTAGGCTTTACATTTGGATTACCGTTCACAACGCGTGATACGGTAGCCATTGAAACGTTCGCTTCACGCGCTACATCATATATTGTTACGTTCATCTCATCGCACACTCCTTCTATTTTTGTTATCTATTTTTATGTATCGGTTACTTGAATGAAAAAAAGACATCAACTCTATTTGCAGATGCCACCAATCGTCCCGAGTTCTTCCTTTTACTAATGATACGATAAAAACGCAGGCTCATACAATATTTTCCCGCAAAAGTTTCGAAAAAATTCGCTTCTTTTCTCGTATTTTCGTATTTTTTATGAAAAAAAGGGCATTTTTTGTAAAAATATAGATGTTTCATAAGTAGAAACCTTATTTTAAGCAGTACGATAGTACATGAAATTTATATCAGCGATTTTTTAAATATATCGACCGCAACTCGAAATATATCAGCGATTTTCCAAATATATCGACCGCAACTCAAAATATATCAGCGATTTTCCAAATATATCGACTTACCAACAAAAATCGACAATGATAGGCATGTGACGCGCTGGACCTAGAATTACTCCACAATTGGCAATAGAAGATCACATCCCCCTGTAGAATGCGTTACATCGACAATACAAGGGGTAAATAGGTTTCTTTCTTTGAAATCAGTACAGCAGAAATATGAAGCATATTACGCGTCGCTCCGTCCCATCGTCCCCTTTCATTTACAGTAAAAAAAGACAGTTTAAACACTGTCTTTTCTTACAGGAAGGAAACAAACGGTTTATCGCTGTTTTTCTCTTTTATAACAATTGCCTCAATTTTATTCTCGGACTTTATCTGCAATTGTACTTTTGCATCTTTCGGTAATTGGTCTAACATACTTTGAGCGGCGAGTTGAGTAAGAGCCATTAATTCTGTTTTACCGTTATATTTAATAACAATATCCATATTTAATGTATCCATTTGATTTTTCTTATAAGAAACTTTAGCATTTACTGGGATAAAGTCTCCAGGAGAAAAACCTTTCATTGCCTCAGCAAATTTATTTATTTTTGCATTATCTTCTCCATGTGCTTGTGTAAATTCATCAGAAGGATATGAATACGCTCTTTCTTCAATCGTATTCCAATTCCCAAGGTTCGTATCATTCTTTTGAACGGTAGCACTAGCAATATACGTACCATTTTTTAAAGAACTTGTACTTTCTTGCTTAAAGATAGCAAACGTAATTGGGGATTTATTATACTTGTCATTTTTATGAATAGCTTCAATAAGTTGCTTGGCAACTTCAGTCCCCTTAGACATTGCTTCTTCATTGGATACACTTGAAGACATAGCTAACCCAATTACAACGCCAGATAAACTTAATTCATTTGAATTCTGTTTCCCGAAATAGTCTTGTTCTATAATATTTGTCAAAACTGGTGCTTCTACTTTCGCGACTAGCTCATCAATTAACTTCTCAGGAATATACTGATTTAATTGTAGTACATGATTTTCTGTATCAAATTGCTCTTTTGCAATATTCATTAAACCATTTTCATACTCTGCTAAATCTAATTTAGAATTTGTTTTTACATTAGCTGTATTTATAACCTTTTGTTCTTTTAAAGGAATTACAGTTCTATAATAATCTTTAGAAACAGCAGTTCTCGGAATCATACTTTTTTCTTTCGTATCTTTCTGTATAACTTCATCCTTCTTGCTAATCGTATCATTACTACAAGCTCCTAGTAATAAACTTACGACTGCGAAGGATAATGCCATTTTCTTCATTACTTAAAACCTACTTTCAACAATCTAGTTATTTAGTTTGAACTATTAACAGTTTACCATTAAATATATTTCAACAAAAACAAAAAAAAGAAGCAAGCACCTTTCGCTTGCTTCTTTTTACTTAATATTCTCTTCTAAAGCATCTTTTTTTATGTTCCAATGAGACGTATTCCATACTACCATCCCATCTTTTATGTATAACACTTGCGGAGATTCATGTTTCATGCTGTATTGTTCTGCAACACGGTTTGAAACATCTCTCGCATCTTGTACGTATAAGTAATACGCTGGTACCGCTCTTTCTTCACTACAATACGCTTGAAATTCTGTATAGGCACCATGACTAATCGGGCATGTCGTACTATGTTTAAAAAGAACATAAGGCTCGTTTTTTTCTACTAGTACTTCCAGCTCTTCAATTGTTTCAACTTTTGTCATATTCATCAAGATTCACCTCTCATACGAAGTCTAGAGCGCTTCTCTTTCTTTTCAGCTTTTTTCTCGAGTCTTTCTAATTTACGTTCTTCTTTTTCAACCTTTTTCTCTTGTCTTGTCGCACGATAATGATTGTATACTTCAATTGCTGCGCTACTCCACTGTACAACTTGCGCTACTTTATCTGCATTATTTTCAATTTCGTCCGTAACAGACTCTGATACATTACGAAGTTTCGTATTTAAGGAATGGATTGTCGTTCCAATTCCATCTACACCCGATACTACTTTATTTAATGATTGTGACTTCTGTTGAATGTCATCAGCTAACGCATTTGTTTTATGTAATAATTGCTCCGTCTCTACGCTAATTCCTTGCATTTGCTTTTCTAAACCTTCTAACGTGCTTGCAACGTTTCCTAACGTCTTCTGAACCGATAACAACGTTCTGCATACATACACTACTAATACAGCGAAAGCAACCGCGATAATAGCCGCACTTACATATAAAAGAACTTGCATTTCATCACTTCCTTTATCTTTTTCATACTTTCCCCTATTATACAATCATTTTCCGTTTCGTTCTAATCCCTATCTTTTCATTAGAATTTTCATACTTATTCGTTAACTTTAACATAAATGATTCAACAAATTCCACTAAGTAGGTTACAATAGGAGAGGATACATAATTAGTAGGGAGGCTTTACATATGAAAGATCCACGCATTGAAAAGTTAGCATACAATTTAATTAACTACTCTATTCGCTTACAAAAAGGCGAAAAAGTATTAATTGAAAACTTTGGCTTACAAAAAGAACTTGTAACTGCACTTGTAAAAGAAGCATATGCAGCTGGTGGTTTCCCATTCGTTTCTTTAAAAGATCATCAAGTAGATCGCTCTTTATTAATGGGTGCTACTGAAGAACATTTTGAACAAATCGCTGCATATGAAGCAAGCGTAATGAAAGATATGGACGCTTATATCGGTCTTCGTTCTGGCGATAACATTAACGAACAAGCTGACGTACCAAGTGAAAGAATGCAAATTCATGGTCAGACAGTTGGTAAAAAAGTTCATAGAGACATCCGCGTTCCGAAAACGCGCTGGGTTGTTCTTCGCTACCCAAATGCTTCTATGGCGCAGCTTGCTAAAATGAGCACAGAAGCTTTCGAAGACTTCTACTTCGAAGTTTGTAACTTAGACTACGGTAAAATGGATAAGGCGATGGATAGCCTTGTTACATTAATGAATAAAACAGATAAAGTGCGCCTAACTGGACCTGGAACTGACTTAACATTCTCTATTAAAGACATTCCAGCAATTAAATGCTCAGGTCATTTAAACATTCCAGACGGTGAAGTATACTCTGCACCAGTTCGTGATTCTGTTAACGGTACAGTTTCTTACAACACGCCATCTCCTTACAACGGTTATACATTTGAAAATGTACAACTTAAGTTCGAGAACGGCCAAATCGTTGAAGCAACTGCAAACGATACAGAGCGTATTAACAAAATCTTTGATACAGACGAAGGCGCACGCTACGTTGGTGAGTTCGCAATTGGCGTAAACCCATACATCTTACATCCAATGGGAGACATCCTATTCGATGAAAAAATCGATGGCAGCTTCCACTTCACCCCTGGACAAGCTTACGACGATGCATGGAACGGCAACAACTCGAACATTCACTGGGATTTAGTATGCATCCAACGCCCTGAATACGGCGGCGGCGAAATTTACTTCGACGACGTACTAATCCGTAAAGACGGACGCTTCGTTGTACCTGAATTAGAAGCTTTAAACCCAGAGAACTTAAAATAATAATAAAAACGCTCGGGATTTTTCCGAGCGTTTTTTAATACTTTAATAAGTCTTTCACCACATCTTCTGGCACTTTAAAACTCATCTTCTTATTTTTCATTTCAACTTCAACATACGGAACATCTTTATATACTGTCATCGTACCTATTTCATGTAATTCCTTTTTATCTTTACTCGACTCTGATAATTTTGTTGTATCCTCTTGATACATTTTAAATGTTTTCCCTTGCGGAGTATCTAAAGGAGCCGATTGCATTTCCCACTTATCCATTTTCATGACTTCAAACAGCTTTTCAATTTCTTTCTTATCGGTCATTATTTTTTTATCACTTGAATCTGTAAGTGATTCAATTTCAATCTTTTGTGCCTTTTCTAAGTTCATATTAGCCTTTTCCTTCTTCGCACTACACCCTATTAAAAGAACGGATGCGGTTAGCAGAAGCAAAAACAACATACGGACTTTTTTCATCTCTACCCCTCCTACTCTATATAGAGCTACTTTCCTTGCTTTTTGTTTGCTGAAAATGAAAATAATATAAAAGCGCCACTGCGATAGTACCTATTAATATCGGAACATATAAGGGCAGATCCCATTTCATATATACTCTAGTGCAGCCAACAAACACAAACAAAATTTCCAAACAAAACAAAGGTTTTACATATTTCATATCTTACCTACCATTTCTATTTTTACATGTGGATTCTCTTTCTCAATAAGCGTCAAAAATCCATTCATATCTTGCGGCATCGCAACCATATGTACTTTATACGTATTCGTTGTAATTTCAAGATTTTTCCCAACCTGGCGAATGATTCGTATCTCTTTCAATACGATATCGTCATTTAAAATACCGTACTTTAATACACCATTTTCTACTCTATGCTTTTTAATAAATACTTCCCAAACGAGTGGGACATTTACAAGGAAACATAATCCCATTCCAATTAACGCTGACATCCACTGCTCTTTATTTGCGACAATCATGACAAGTGGATATACGAACATAAAAACTAACGTGAGACAAACGAAAATGACTACTGACTTACTTCTTTGAATCGGAATGTTCATACACGCACCACCTCACCTAAATTATACCACTTTTTCCTATTTTAGTTCGTAAAAAAAGGCCATTTCTGAATGACCTTTTACACGATGTACCTATAAAATTTCTTATCTACCTGTAACACTGGAAAGTTTTTCGGCAACTCGTCTATACTCACACTTTGAAAACCATTCTTTTCATAAAAGCGATGCGCCGCTAAAAATTTCACTGTCGTTCCTAAGTAAATATCTTTCAGCTTTTTATTCTCAACCCACGAAATTGCTGTTTGGAGCAACTTATGTGATGCGCCCCACTCTTTTCCGCGAAATTCTTTTTTTACGAACATTTTTCTTAGCGCTACTTGATCGTTCCCAATATCTAATAAAGCTACTGTTCCAACTACTTTATCATCATAAGTGGCTACCCAAAAGTTGCCATGATTCCTTTGATAAAATGTTCCTATTTCAAGCAGGTCTGGCTGCTCTTCTTTCGTAATGGAGACATTGTACTCTTTTTGCTGAATATGAACGATAAGATCTACTACTTCATCTTGAAACGTACTTTCATACGGAATAATGCGTATCTTCTCGTTCATCGAATCTCCTTCCACTCTGAAGCTAGTAAACTATATACAGCGATATCTTGAAAATGATCGTATAGCCATTCATCATCTCTTAAAATACCATCTAACGTAAAACCTAAACGCTCTGGAATAGCCCGGCTTTTCGCATTTTCAACACCGCATCTAATTTCCATTTTATTTAATTTCAAATTCTCAAATGCATAGTGAAGTACAGCCTTCACACTACGCGTCATAATACCTTTCCCGCCAGCATCTTCTGCAAGATAATATCCAAGACTTGCTGCTTTCTTCCCCCAACTTACTGGATGAATGCCTACCATCCCAACGAGCTTTCCTTTGTAACGTATACCACTTTCAAAACCGTCTCCCTCTGCAAACTTCTTTAACCACATCGGACAAATTTCATCATACGCATCAGCAGATTTCGTCCCATCTACCCAAGGAAGCCATCTTCGTAAATGATTACGATTTTGGTCTATTAATTGATATAGTTCCTCCTTATGATGCTTCTCTAATAACTGTAATTCGATTTCATCGTCTACTCGAAGTGTGAACATGTTTTTTAGCTCCCCTTTTTATTTTTCTTATTATTCTAACACTTCTAAATAGAAAATGCCCATCTAATATATCAACGATTTTTAAAATATATCGACGATTCGACAAGGGATATCGACTTACCGACTAAATTCGACAACATTACTACACCCTACAACACAACAAAAAAAGACGCACAGCTAAGCTATGCGTCTTTTTTATTACTTCTCTGCAACTTGAACTTCTTTTACGTAAGCTGCTTCGAATTTTTGGATATCTCCTGCGCCCATGAAAATGAGAACGCCGTTTTTATGTTTCTTTAATACATCCGTTGTTGTATCTGTAATTAGTTCTGCACCGTCAATACGCTTTTGCAGATCTTCGATTGTTAATTCACCTTTGTTTTCGCGCGCTGATCCGAAAATATCACATAAGTATACTTGATCAGCTTTGCTTAGGCTTTCAGCGAACTCATCTAAGAACTTTTCTGTACGTGAGAATGTGTGTGGCTGGAATACAGCGACAATTTCACGCTCTGGATGTTTTTGACGAGCTGCTTCAATCGTTGCATTAATTTCTGTCGGATGGTGTGCATAGTCATCAATAATAACTTGCTCTCCCATTGGCTTTTCATTAAAGCGACGTTTTACGCCTTCAAAAGTTGTTAGCTGATGCTTAACTGCTTCTACATCAACGTTTTCATAATGGCAAAGTGCGATTACTGCTAATGCATTTAATACGCTGTGGTTGCCGTATCCTGTAATTTTGAACGTGTCATAGTACGTATTACGAACGAATACATCGAAAATAGTACCATCTGTTCTCTTTTGAATGTTACGTGCTTGGAAATCATTATCTTCTCCAAATCCATAGAAAATAACAGGTACTTTCGCTTGAATTTTTTGAAGTTCTTCATCATCTCCACATGCAATAATGCCTTTTTTCACTTGCAATGCCATCTCTTGGAATGCACTGAATACATCATTGATATCTGTGAAATAATCCGGATGATCAAAATCAATGTTTGTCATAATCGCATAGTCTGGATTGTAAGACAAGAAATGACGACGATACTCACAAGCTTCAAATACAAAATACTTACTATTTTCTACCCCATGCCCTGTTCCATCTCCAATAAGGTAAGATGTAGGGTGTGCACCTTGCATTACATGGGCTAACAAACCAGTTGTTGATGTTTTTCCATGTGCACCAGTTACAGCAACACTTGTGTATTGATTCATAAGGTCACCTAAGAAGTGATGGTAACGATGTACTGGGATATTTAATTCTTTTGCTGCTACGATTTCTTCATGCGTATCAGGAAATGCATTTCCTGCAATAATCACTTGTCCTTCTTTTACATTACTTTTATCAAAAGGAAGAATCGAGATACTACGCTTTTCCAACGCTGTTTGTGTAAAGAAACGCTTTTCATAATCAGACCCTTGAACAGTATGCTTCATGTCATGAAGAATTTGCGCTAATGAACTCATTCCTGTTCCTTTAATTCCTACAAAATGGTAAACTGTCATCTTAAAGAACCTCCAACATTTCGAACTAATACAACGGCCTATCTATAAGACAGTATATGAATCTTTTCTTATTTTGGTAATCATCATACATTTTTGATGTAGTGAAGTTATTCTTCCCTTCACTTATCAGGATAAACTCGTACGTACTTCTTTTTTATGTCCATAACAAATCCATTATAGCAAAAAAGAAGCCGCTATACTATGATAACAGAAAAACTGATAGGGTCAATCACCTATCAGTTTTTCTCTCTTTTACATATCTTCTCTTTTTTCTAATTGAACACGCTCTAAACGTGGGTTTGGACGATATTTACGACCAGCTTTCGCTTCTGGTTTTCCATTTAATTCTACGTTATCACCAGTAAAGCCAATATTCATTTTTAATAAGCTACTTCCTACTCCGTATATATCAACAGGTACGTTTTGAGCTTCAAATTCACGAATACGCTTCTCATCAAATCCACCAGTTACAACGATGTCTACATGCTGGAATCCTTCTTCATCAAGTGCTTTACGAAGTGCGAATACGAGCGATGGATTTACACCACGTGGATCAAATGTTCCAAGTACTTCTGGGTGGCGAATGAAGTATTGATCAATCATCGTGCGGGACGTATCTACACGTACACCTTTTAATGTTGATCCAAATTCACGCGCTACGCGAAGTGCATCTGTAATAACATCATTGTTGTAATCAATTAATACAACTAATTCGTCTTCTGGGAATTTCTTATGATATGCTTTTGCTGCTTCCACAACATCACCATTAAACATTTGAATTAATGCGTGAGGCATTGTCCCCATACCACTTTTGCCCCACCATTCATTCATCGCATGCGTCGCTTGTGCGCTCATACCTCCGATGTATGCTGCATAACCGTCACCAGCTTGTTGTGTATAATGATCATCACGATCTCCCATGAAAATAACTGGTTTTTCTTTATCTACGCTACGTGCAGCTTGGACAACGTTATATACGTTTGTCGCAACCGATGTACGACGAGCTAAAATCCCATCAATGACACCTTCTAAAAATCCGAAATTTTCATAAGGACCATGAATTGTTAACACTGTTTCAAATGGACTAATTTTATCGCCATCTTTTAAAGAGTTAATTTCAAGTTCCTCAGGATTTTTAGCGAATGTTTGTAGCAATGCAATGACTTCATCCGTTCCGCAAAGAACTGCATTTTCCTTTTGGAAAAATTGCATCGTTACAACACTTTTCGGGCGAAATTCTTCGATGATTTCTCTAGTCTTTAAAAAGTAAACGGCTGAAAACCAACCTTCTCCAACGCGTTCGTCAAATTTAAATGTTTTATTTGTTAGTCTATTTATTTCACCTTTTAATTTTAATTCAATTTCTTTCATGTCGCTTTACTCCCTACTTTACTATCCAACATTTTCTCTTAGTATACAGCAAAACCGTTTACTATACATTTGTTTCCTGCATAGCGGCAAATTCATCCTCAGAAATAAGGACATCTCTTGGCTTCGTTCCTCTACCTTCAGAAATAATTCCTTGCGATTCCATCTCTTCAATGAGACGTGCCGCGCGATTATAACCGATGCGGAATTTTCGCTGTACAGAAGATGTGGACGCTCCCCCTTGTTCTACAACAAATTGACATGCATCAAGGAACAATTCGTCTTCCGACTCAGCCTGTTCTGTTTTCGCTAATAAATCCTCTTGCTTAAATAAGTAATTCGGTTTCATTTGCTTTTTCACATGATCAACTGTCTTTTCAATCTCATCATCCGATACATATACACCTTGTACACGAACTGGCTTAGATGTACCGTTCCCTAAGAATAACATATCACCACGGCCAAGTAATTTCTCCGCGCCCCCAATATCAATAATCGTACGCGAATCAACTTGAGATGATACAGTAAACGCAATACGCGTTGGAATGTTTGACTTAATTAAACCTGTAATAACATCTACAGATGGACGCTGCGTCGCTACTAATAAATGAATACCACAAGCACGTGCTTTTTGCGCAATACGACAAATCGCTTCCTCAACATCACCAGGTGCTACCATCATTAAGTCGGCTAACTCGTCAATGACAATAACGATATAAGGTAATGTCTCTCCCGGAATTTCTCGCTCACTTACAATCGTATTGTAACGAGTTAAATCACGAGCTCCTGCGTGCGCAAATAATTCATAACGGCGCTCCATTTCTTCAACTGCCCATTTTAATGCAGCTGTCGCTGCTTTTACATCCGTAATAACAGGTGCTACAAGATGTGGAACAGAATTGTATGGTGCAAGCTCAACCATCTTCGGATCAATTAACATTAACTTCACTTCATGTGGTTTCGCTTTATATAAAATGCTCGTTAAAATGGCGTTAATACACACACTTTTACCAGAACCTGTTGCACCCGCAATAAGTCCGTGTGGCATTTTTCGAATATCCGTTACAATTGGATCACCTGAAATATCAAGTCCAAGCGCAACTGTAAGCGGTGATTCGCTCTTTGTAAACACAGGACTTCTTAAAATTTCACGAAGAAATACTGGCTTACTTTCTTTATTTGGAACTTCGATTCCAATCGCACTCTTCCCTGGAATCGGTGCTTCAATACGAATATCTTTTGCCGCTAAACTTAGCTTAATATCATCACTTAAGTTTGTAATTTTATTTACTTTCACACCTGGATCTGGCTGTACCTCAAAACGAGTTACTGCTGGACCTTGCGATACATTAATAACATGTGCGCCAACGTGGAAATTATTAAACGTTGTATCTAATAATTCTTTCTGTTCTTCCAACCATTCCGTATTATCTAACGCTGCTTGCTGCGGAATCGATAGCAATGTTAACGACGGAATCGTATACGTCGGTGGTGTTTGCAATACATTTCGCACATCATTCTCTCTTTGATTTACAACATATGCTTTCTCTTCTACTTCCGTACTTGAAATTGGCTTTTGTACTTGTTGAGATTCTACCACCACTTGCTGCA
>NZ_JAKUFF010000025.1:0-53264 GCF_022663305.1 Bacillus cereus group sp. BfR-BA-01408
ATGATGGCAGAGAGGTCACACCCGTTCCCATACCGAACACGGAAGTTAAGCTCTCTAGCGCCGATGGTAGTTGGGACCTTGTCCCTGTGAGAGTAGGACGTCGCCAAGCAAAAACCTAAGTCGTTTCGACTTAGGTTTTTTTGTGTTTATTTTTATATATCAAATGTCATAATCCGTAAATTTAGTAATCTTAATGAGAGAAAAGAATGAAAATGAGGCTATTGAGGGTAATAGTAATGATTTTTTTGCTTTTCAGGCTTTCTAAGTGCTCCCAAACAATCCTTATGATAGGAACTGTTATTTCTTACTACAAGTATATATTTTACATAATGAGAGTAAGAAAAGCGGGATGAAAATAAGTATTCAATCCTTACAGTAATGAATGCGATACAAAGGAATAGAAACGATATGCTTTATTCCGCATTAACGGGCAGTAAGACCCCCACCTCAAATTTCAGCGGAAGCAAAGAAGCTAGGTGGGGGATCAACTGCCCGTAAAAGCCCGATTGGTGAGGGTTGATTAAAGTTTCACTTTATATAAAAGCGTACGGAATTAATATACAAACCGTTTTGTGTATGGTAGATCTCTAGAAATATATATTCTAATTGCTTATCCTTCTTGCATATAGTTACAATTATTCTTTTGAATATAACTAAAACACGAACGTTATTGATGAGTAATAAAAAAACATTCGATTATTTGTTGACATTGTTTATGAAATATTGTTAATATAGCCATAGAAAGAATAATATATAAGACCTCATATAATCGCGGGGATATGGCCTGCAAGTCTCTACCTAACGACCGTTATTCGTTAGACTATGAGGGAAAGTCACTCGGTATTTTTCTATTCACAAGGGATACGTATGCCTGAGTAGAGCGCTTTCTCTCATAGTAAAAGAGAAACTGTTCTATTTCAGGCTTTTTTTATTTGAATCGGGGGGATTCTAATATGAAATCACTAGTTGGAGTCATAATGGGAAGCACGTCAGACTGGGAAACAATGAAATATGCTTGTGACATTTTAGATGAATTAAATATACCGTATGAGAAAAAGGTTGTATCCGCTCATCGGACTCCGGATTATATGTTTGAATATGCAGAGACGGCTCGTGAACGTGGATTGAAAGTTATTATTGCGGGAGCTGGTGGAGCAGCACATTTACCAGGAATGGTTGCAGCGAAGACGAATCTTCCTGTAATCGGAGTTCCAGTTCAATCAAAAGCGTTAAACGGCTTAGATTCATTATTATCCATCGTCCAAATGCCAGGAGGGGTTCCAGTTGCAACTGTTGCAATTGGTAAGGCTGGTTCAACAAATGCTGGTTTACTTGCTGCACAAATACTTGGATCATTCCATGATGACATATATGATGCATTAGAATTGAGAAGAGAAGCAATTGAAAAAGATGTGCGCGAAGGTAGTGAGCTAGTATGACGAGAATCATTTTACCTGGAAAAACAATCGGTATTATTGGAGGCGGCCAGCTAGGAAGAATGATGGCATTGGCGGCTAAGGAGATGGGATATAAAATTGCTGTTTTAGATCCTACAAAAAACTCACCATGTGCACAAGTTGCTGATATTGAAATTGTTGCATCATATGACGATTTAAAAGCAATTCAGCATTTAGCAGAGATCAGTGATGTTGTCACATATGAATTTGAGAATATTGATTATAGATGTTTACAATGGCTTGAAAAACATGCTTACTTACCGCAAGGCAGTCAGTTGTTAAGTAAAACGCAAAATCGTTTTACAGAAAAGAATGCGATTGAGAAAGCAGGATTACCAGTAGCAACGTATAGATTAGTTCAAAATCAAGGTCAGCTTACTGAAGCAATCGCTGAGTTATCATATCCTTCTGTCTTAAAAACGACGACAGGTGGATATGATGGGAAAGGGCAAGTTGTTTTAAGAAGTGAGGATGACGTTGATACAGCGCGAGAGCTTGCGAATGCAGCAGAGTGTATTTTAGAGAAATGGGTGCCTTTTGAAAAAGAAGTATCAGTTATTGTCATTCGTAGTGTAAGTGGTGAAACGAAAGTATTTCCGGTAGCGGAAAATATTCATGTAAATAACATTTTGCATGAATCCATCGTTCCAGCTCGCATTACAGAAGAACTTTCTCAAAAAGCTATTGCTTATGCAAAAGTGCTTGCGGATGAACTAGAACTTGTGGGAACACTAGCGGTAGAGATGTTTGCTACAGCTGATGGTGAGATTTACATTAATGAATTAGCACCAAGACCTCACAATTCAGGACACTATACACAGGATGCATGTGAAACGAGTCAATTCGGCCAACATATTCGAGCAATCTGTAATTTACCTCTTGGAGAAACAAATTTGTTAAAACCAGTTGTCATGGTAAACATTTTAGGCGAACATATAGAAGGGGTCCTAAGACAAGTGAATAGATTAACCGGGTGCTATTTACACTTGTATGGAAAAGAAGAAGCAAAAGCGCAGCGAAAAATGGGGCATGTTAATATTTTAAATGATAATATTGAAGTCGCTCTAGAAAAAGCGAAGAGTTTGCATATTTGGGACCATCAAGAACAACTGTTGGAGGGAAAAAGATGATTAGTCGTTATACACGCCCAGAAATGGGTGCAATTTGGACGGAAGAGAACAAATTTAAAGCGTGGTTAGAAGTTGAGATTTTAGCTTGTGAAGCATGGGCTGAGCTTGGCGATATTCCGAAAGAAGATGTTAAAAAAATTCGTGAGCATGCATCATTTGATATTGATCGTATTTATGAAATTGAAAAAGAGACACGTCATGACGTAGTTGCATTCACTCGTGCTGTATCAGAAACACCAGCATTAGGCGAGGAACGTAAATGGATTCATTACGGTTTAACATCTACAGACGTAGTAGATACAGCGTTATCTTACATTTTAAAACAAGCGAATGAAATCATATTAAAAGACTTAGAAAACTTTGTAAGTATTTTAGCTAACAAAGCGAAAGAGCATAAATACACGATCATGATGGGAAGAACACACGGTGTTCATGCAGAACCAACAACATTCGGTTTAAAACTTGGTCTTTGGTATGAAGAAATGAAACGTAACGTAGAGCGTTTCAAACAAGCTGCTAATACAGTTCGTGTTGGTAAATTATCTGGTGCGGTTGGTACATATGCAAATATCGATCCATTCGTAGAAAAGTATGTTTGTGAAAACTTAGGATTAGAAGCAGCACCAATTTCAACACAAACATTGCAACGTGATCGCCATGCACATTACATGTCAACACTTGCATTAATCGCAACGTCTATCGAAAAGATGGCAGTTGAGATTCGTGGTTTACAAAAGAGTGAAACACGTGAAGTTGAAGAAGCTTTCGCAAAAGGTCAAAAGGGTTCTTCTGCAATGCCGCATAAGCGTAATCCAATTGGATCTGAAAATATGACTGGTTTAGCTCGTGTTATCCGCGGTTATATGATGACAGCTTATGAGAATGTTCCATTATGGCATGAGCGTGATATTTCTCACTCTTCAGCAGAACGCGTAATTTTACCAGATGCTACAATCGCGTTAAATTACATGCTAAACCGCTTTGGTAATATTGTTAAAAACTTAACTGTATACCCAGAGAATATGAAACGTAATATGACAAGAACATACGGCTTAATTTATTCTCAGCGCGTAATGCTTACATTAATCGATAAAGGTATGGTACGTGAGGAAGCTTACGATATCGTACAACCTAAAGCGATGGAAGCTTGGGAAACACAAGTACAATTTAAAGAGCTTGTAGAAGCTGATGAGCGTATTACGAGCAAGTTAACACAAGAAGAAATTAATGAATGCTTCAACTATGAGCATCATATGCAACACGTTGATACAATCTTTGAACGCCTTGGATTAAACGAAGCGTAAAATTTCATATGGCACAGAATAGAGTCATTCTGTGCCATTCTTTATAAAAACATTATTCACATTTTTCAAACTACAGGGGGCTTGCGAAATGCAAAAGCTAGAATTGCTGTATGAAGGTAAGGCAAAAAGAATTTATCGTACAGAATCAGCAGATATGGTTTGGGTAGAGTACAAAGATAGTGCGACTGCTTTCAATGGGGAGAAAAAAGAGACGATTACAGGAAAAGGTCGTTTGAACAATGAGATTACAACTTTATTGTTCAGAAAGTTACAAGAAGTAGGAATTAAAACACACTTTGTTGAGAAGCTATCTGAAACAGAACAACTTGTTAAAAAAGTGAGTATTATTCCTTTAGAAGTTGTCACAAGAAATGTAATTGCAGGAAGTCTTTCAAAACGATTAGGAATGGAAGAGGGAACTGTACTTGCAGAACCAATCGTAGAATTTTACTTCAAAGATGATGATTTAGGAGATCCGCTTGTAACGGAAGATCATATTCGTGTATTAAACGTTGCATCGCCAGAGCAAGTAAGCGTATTACGAGATATGGCTCTACAAATCAATCAAGTGTTGATTGATCATTTCGCAAGCTGTCGTGTAAGATTAGTAGATTTCAAATTAGAGTTTGGTGTAACGGATGAAGGAGAAATCATTTTAGCAGATGAAATTTCACCAGATACTTGCCGTTTATGGGATGAAACGAGCAATGAGAAGTTTGATAAAGACGTATTCCGTCGTGATCTTGGAAATTTAACAGATGCTTATGAAGAGATTTTAAAACGTTTAGGGGGAATTTCACATGTATAAAGTTAAGGTATATGTAACATTAAGAGAAAGCGTATTAGATCCACAAGGAACAGCAGTAAAAGGAGCACTTCATAGCCTTTCATTCACAGAAGTACAGGATGTTCGAATTGGAAAGTACATGGAACTAACAATTGATAAATCGGTAACCGACTTAGATAGCAAGGTAAAGGAAATGTGTGAAAAACTATTAGCAAACGTTGTAATGGAAGACTTCCGTTATGAAGTTGAGGAGGTTGTCGCACAGTGAAATTTGCCGTAATAGTATTTCCAGGTTCGAACTGTGATGTCGATATGTTCCATGCAATTAAAGATGAGCTTGGCGAAGAAGTAGATTACGTTTGGCACGATACAGAGAATTTAGATGAATATGATGCAATTCTACTACCAGGTGGTTTCTCTTATGGTGACTACTTACGCTGCGGTGCTATTTCTCGCTTTGCGAATGCAATGAAAGCAGTACAGAAAGCTGCTGAGCAAGGAAAGCCAATTTTAGGTGTATGTAATGGATTCCAGATTCTTGTTGAATCAGGATTATTACCAGGAGCATTAATGAGAAATGAAAACTTAAAATTTATGTGTCGAACAGTTCAGTTACGTGTTGAAAATAATGAAACAATGTTTACATCACAATATGAAAAAGATGAAGTAATCAATATTCCAATTGCACATGGTGAGGGGAATTACTATTGTGATGAAGAGACGCTTAAACAATTAGAAGAGAATAATCAAATCGCATTCCGTTACGTAGAAAACCCGAACGGAAGCGTTTCAGATATTGCTGGTATTGTAAACGAAAAAGGGAATGTACTGGGTATGATGCCACACCCAGAGCGTGCTGTAGATGAATTACTTGGCGGTGCTGAAGGGTTAAAAGTCTTTCAATCTATCTTAAAACAGTGGAGGGAAACATATGTCGTTAATGCTTGAACCAAATCCAACACAAATTAAAGAAGAGCGCATATATGCGGAAATGGGGCTAACAGACGAAGAGTTCGCCATGGTTGAAAAGATTTTAGGCCGTCTGCCAAATTATACAGAAACAGGATTATTCTCTGTTATGTGGTCTGAACATTGTAGTTATAAAAATTCAAAACCAGTACTTCGAAAATTCCCAACAACAGGTGAGCGAGTCTTGCAAGGGCCTGGGGAAGGTGCTGGAATTGTAGACATCGGTGATAATCAAGCGGTTGTATTTAAAATGGAAAGTCATAACCACCCTTCTGCTATTGAGCCATATCAAGGAGCAGCAACAGGTGTTGGCGGTATTATTCGTGACGTATTCTCTATGGGAGCACGTCCAGTAGCTCTATTAAACTCACTTCGATTTGGAGAATTACAATCACCACGTGTGAAATACTTATTCGAAGAAGTAGTAGCAGGAATTGCGGGATACGGTAACTGTATCGGTATTCCGACTGTTGGCGGCGAAGTACAGTTTGATCCATGTTATGAAGGAAATCCACTTGTAAATGCAATGTGCGTAGGCTTAATTAACCACGAAGACATTAAAAAAGGGCAAGCGCACGGTGCTGGAAACACAGTAATGTACGTAGGAGCATCAACTGGTCGTGATGGTATCCACGGTGCTACATTCGCATCTGAAGAGTTATCTGAAAGCTCAGAAGCGAAGCGTCCAGCAGTTCAAGTAGGAGATCCATTTATGGAGAAACTTCTTATTGAAGCTTGTTTAGAACTTATTCAATCGGATGCACTTGTTGGAATTCAAGATATGGGTGCAGCTGGTTTAACATCATCTTCTGCAGAAATGGCAAGTAAAGCAGGAATGGGTATTGAAATGTACTTAGATGATGTACCACAACGAGAAACAGGAATGACACCATATGAAATGATGCTATCTGAATCACAAGAGCGTATGTTAATTGTTGTGAAAAAAGGTAGAGAGCAAGAGATAGTAGATTTATTTGAGAAGTATGGTCTTGCAGCCGTTACGATGGGGAAAGTAACGGAAGACAAAATGCTTCGTTTATTCCATAAAGGTGAAATGGTAGCTGAAGTACCAGCGGATGCTCTTGCAGAAGAAGCGCCAATTTATCATAAACCATCACAAGAAGCAGCATACTTTGCTGAATTCCAGCAGATGAAAATGGAAACACCAAAAGTAGAAAATTATAAAGAAACGTTATTCGCTCTATTACAACAACCGACGATTGCAAGTAAAGAGTGGGTTTATGATCAATATGATTATCAAGTTCGCACAAGCACAGTTGTTACACCGGGTTCAGATGCAGCAGTTGTACGTGTACGCGGTACAGAAAAAGGATTAGCAATGACGACAGATTGTAACTCTCGCTACATTTATTTAGATCCAGAAATGGGCGGTAAAATTGCAGTAGCAGAGGCAGCACGTAATATCGTATGTTCTGGAGGAGAGCCACTTGCAATTACAGATTGCTTAAACTTCGGTAATCCAGAGAAACCAGAAATCTTCTGGCAAATTGAGAAATCAGTAGATGGTATGAGTGAAGCTTGTCGCACATTACAAACACCAGTTATAGGCGGAAACGTATCAATGTATAACGAACGTAGTGGTGAAGCGGTATATCCAACACCGACAGTTGGGATGGTCGGACTAGTACATGACTTAAAACATGTAACAACACAAGAATTTAAGCAAGCTGGCGATTTAGTTTATATTATCGGAGAGACGAAAGCTGAGTTTGGTGGAAGTGAATTACAGAAAATGCTTCACGGCAAAATTTTCGGCCAATCACCAAGTATCGATCTGGACGTAGAATTAAAACGTCAAAAACAAGTATTAGCAGCAATTCAAGCTGGCCTTGTTCAATCTGCACATGACGTTGCTGAAGGTGGTTTAGCAGTTGCAATTTCAGAAAGTGCAATTGGTGCTAACGGCTTAGGTGCTACTGTGAAATTAGACGGGGAAGCAACAGCGGCATTATTTGCGGAATCGCAATCTCGCTTCGTGATAACTGTAAAACGTGAAAATAAAGAAGCGTTCGAGAAAGCGGTAGAAGCAACTCAAGTTGGAGAAGTAACAAATACAAATGAAGTGACAATTCATAATGAAGAAAATGAAGTGTTACTTACAGCAAATGTAGATGAAATGAGAAAGGCTTGGAAAGGGGCAATCCCATGCTTGCTGAAATAAAGGGGTTAAACGAAGAATGTGGCGTTTTCGGAATTTGGGGGCATGAAAATGCGGCACAAGTTTCATACTACGGATTGCACAGTTTACAGCACCGTGGGCAAGAAGGCGCAGGCATTGTCGTAAATAATGGAGAAAAAATCGTCGGTCACAAGGGGTTAGGTTTAATATCGGAAGTGTTTTCAAGAGGAGAGCTAGAAGGATTGAACGGGAAATCAGCAATCGGACACGTACGATACGCGACGGCTGGTGGAAGTGAAGTGGCTAATGTTCAACCATTACTATTCCGTTTTTCTGATCATAGTATGGCATTAGCTCATAACGGGAATTTAATTAATGCAAAAATGCTTCGCCGCGAATTAGAGGCAGAGGGAAGTATTTTTCAAACAAGTTCAGATACAGAAGTACTTTTACACCTTATTAAACGTAGTACGAAAGATTCGTTAATTGAAAGTGTAAAAGAAGCTCTAAATAAAGTGAAAGGTGCGTTTGCATATCTTTTACTAACTGGAAATGAAATGATTGTTGCGCTAGATCCAAATGGATTCCGTCCCCTTTCAATTGGAAAGATGGGAGATGCTTACGTTGTAGCATCAGAAACATGTGCTTTTGATGTAGTAGGTGCAACATACATTCGTGATGTAGAACCGGGTGAATTACTTATCATTAATGATGAGGGAATTCACGTAGATCGTTTTACAAATGATGTAGAACATGCAATTTGCAGTATGGAATACATTTACTTCGCACGCCCAGATTCAAATATCGCTGGTGTTAATGTCCATGCAGCACGTAAAAACATGGGGAAACGTTTGGCGGCAGAAGCTCCTATTGAAGCTGATGTTGTTACTGGTGTACCAGACTCTAGCATTTCAGCAGCAATTGGTTATGCGGAGGCGACAGGTATTCCATATGAGTTAGGATTAATTAAAAATCGTTACGTTGGACGTACGTTTATTCAACCTTCTCAGGAACTGCGAGAGCAAGGGGTTAAGATGAAGCTTTCAGCAGTAAGAGGTGTAGTTGAAGGAAAACGAGTTGTTATGATTGATGATTCTATCGTACGAGGAACAACGAGTAAACGAATTGTTCGTATGCTTCGCGAGGCTGGAGCGACAGAAGTTCACGTAAGAATAGCTTCACCACCTTTGAAATATCCATGTTTCTATGGCATTGATATTCAAACGAGAAAAGAATTAATTGCAGCAAATCATACGGTAGAAGAAATTCGTGAAATGATCGGTGCAGACTCATTAACATTTTTAAGTGAAGATGGATTAGTAGATGCAATTGGACGTCCATATGAAGGGAAATACGGTGGCCTATGTATGGCGTACTTCAATGGAGATTATCCAACAGCTCTTTATGATTATGAGCAAGAGCTTTTAGAAAGTATGAAATAAGAAGAAAAAAGCTTCTACTTCTTTTTGATGTAGAAGCTAGCTTCTTTCTTAAAACGGCCCGCACAGGATAGGGAGAAATTAAAAGACGAGGTGTAGATAACGATGGCGAATGCATATAAGCAAGCAGGAGTAGATATTGAAGCTGGATATGAAGCGGTATCTCGCATGAAAAAACACGTACAAACAACAATGAGAAAAGAAGTACTAGGCGGTTTAGGCGGTTTTGGAGGTATGTTTGACCTATCAAAATTTGCATTAGAAGAACCTGTATTAGTATCTGGAACAGATGGCGTGGGAACGAAATTGATGCTCGCTTTTATGGCAGATAAACATGACACAATTGGTATTGATGCGGTAGCAATGTGTGTAAATGATATTGTTGTCCAAGGAGCAGAGCCGCTTTTCTTCCTTGATTATATTGCTTGTGGTAAAGCTGAACCTAGTAAAATTGAAAACATCGTCAAAGGTATATCAGAGGGCTGTCGCCAAGCAGGTTGTGCTTTAATTGGTGGAGAAACAGCTGAAATGCCAGGAATGTATTCTACAGAAGAATACGATTTAGCTGGTTTTACAGTTGGGATCGTTGATAAAAAGAAAATTGTAACAGGTGAAAAAATTGAAGCTGGTCACGTATTAATTGGCTTAGCATCTAGCGGTATTCATAGTAACGGTTATTCTTTAGTACGAAAAGTATTACTAGAAGATGGAGAACTATCTTTAGATCGCATTTACGGACGCTTAGAGCTACCTCTTGGTGAAGAATTATTAAAACCAACGAAAATTTATGTCAAACCTATTTTAGAACTATTGAAGAAATATGAAGTATACGGTATGGCACATATTACAGGTGGCGGATTCATTGAAAATATTCCACGTATGTTACCAGAAGAAATCGGTGCAGAAATTGAATTAGGATCTTGGGAAATTCAGCCGATCTTTAGTTTACTTCAAGAAGTTGGCAAGCTGGAAGAGAAAGAAATGTTCAATATTTTTAACATGGGTATTGGTATGGTAGTAGCGGTGAAGGAAGAAGATGCAAAAGATGTTGTTCGTCTTCTTGAAGAGCAAGGAGAAACTGCTCGTATTATTGGACGCACTGTACAAGGAGCTGGCGTTACTTTTAATGGAGGCACAGCGCTATGAGTAGATTAGCAGTTTTTGCTTCTGGAAGCGGATCTAACTTTCAATCTCTCGTTAATGCAGTAGAAGAAAAAAGATTGGATGCAGAAATTAGTTTATTAGTATGTGATAAACCAGAAGCACGCGCTGTTGGGCGAGCACATTATCATCATATCCCGTGTTTCGCTTTTTCAGCGAAAGCATATGAGTCAAAAGAAGCGTTTGAAAAAGAGATATTAAAGAAGCTAGAAGAGTATGAAATTGATTATGTTATTTTAGCTGGATATATGCGTTTAATTGGACCAACTTTACTAGAAGCTTACGGCGGAAGGATTATTAATATTCATCCATCACTATTACCGAGTTTTCCAGGGAAAGATGCTGTTGGTCAAGCGTTAGAAGCAGGTGTGAAAGTAACTGGAGTAACGATTCATTATGTAGACGCAGGTATGGATACAGGGCCAATTATTGCACAAGAAGCAGTAGTTGTTTCTGAAGGGGATACGAGAGAAAGCTTACAAAAGAAAATTCAACAAGTTGAACATAAATTATACGTAAATACAGTGAATCAAATTGTTCAATCTACGAAAGAACCAACTGTTAACTAACATACAACCAGGGGTGAAGGGTAAATGAAAAAGCGTGCATTAGTAAGTGTTTCAGATAAAACAGGAGTAGTAGAATTTGTTAAAGGTTTACTAGAACAAGGAATCGAAGTTATATCAACAGGCGGTACAAAAAAATTACTAGAAGAAAACGGCTTACAAGTAATCGGTATTTCTGAAGTAACTGGTTTCCCAGAAATTATGGATGGTCGTGTGAAAACATTACATCCAAATATTCATGGTGGTCTATTAGCAGTTCGCGATAATGAAACGCATGTAGCACAAATGAATGAGTTAGGTATAGAGCCAATTGATTTTGTTGTCGTTAACTTATACCCATTCAAAGAAACAATCGCTAAGCCTGATGTAACATTTGCTGATGCAATTGAAAATATTGATATTGGTGGCCCAACAATGATTCGCTCTGCTGCGAAAAATCACAAATTTGTATCGGTAATTGTAGATCCAGTAGATTACGATGTTGTATTAGCAGAACTGAAAGAGAACGGTGAAGTAAAAGAAGAAACGAAACGTAAATTAGCAGCGAAAGTATTCCGCCATACAGCAGCATATGATGCGTTAATCTCTAACTACTTAACAGAGCAAATGGGTGAAGAAAGCCCAGAAACATTAACTGTGACATTTGAGAAAAAGCAAGACTTACGTTATGGCGAGAACCCACATCAAAAGGCAACTTTCTATAAAGCGCCATTTGCAGCAACTTCTTCTGTTGCATACGCAGAACAATTACATGGTAAAGAATTATCATATAACAATATTAATGATGCAGATGCAGCACTTAGCATTGTAAAAGAATTTACAGAACCAGCAGTAGTAGCAGTAAAACATATGAATCCATGTGGTGTTGGAGTAGGAACTGATATTCATGAAGCATACACACGTGCTTATGAAGCGGATCCAGTATCAATCTTTGGAGGGATTATTGCAGCGAATCGTGAGATTGACAAATCTACAGCTGAAAAGTTACATGAAATTTTCTTAGAAATTATTATTGCACCTTCTTTCTCAAAAGAAGCTTTGGAAGTGTTGCAAAGTAAGAAAAACTTACGTTTACTAACTGTAAATATTGAAAAATCGACAAGTGCGAGCAAAAAACTAACTTCTGTACAAGGCGGACTTCTTGTTCAAGAGGAAGATACGTTATCATTAGATGAAAGTACAATTTCAATTCCAACAAAACGTGAACCTTCAGAGCAAGAATGGAAAGATTTAAAACTAGCTTGGAAAGTTGTAAAACATGTGAAGTCAAATGCAATTGTTTTAGCGAAAGATGATATGACAATTGGTGTCGGTGCGGGACAGATGAACCGTGTAGGTTCTGCAAAAATTGCAATTACACAAGCTGGTGAAAAAGCACAAGGTAGCGCGCTTGCATCTGATGCTTTCTTCCCAATGCCAGATACATTAGAAGAAGCAGCAAAAGCAGGAATTACAGCAATCATTCAACCAGGCGGATCAATCCGTGATGAAGATTCTATTAAAGTGGCGGATACGTATGGGATTGCGATGGTGTTCACTGGCGTACGTCATTTCAAACACTAATAGAGGGTGTTTAAAAAGTCCGGTTAAGATAACCTTCGCATGTCGTCGTTGCATTGCCAGTGCGGTACTCATGTAGGAAAACTACACTCCGTGTCCTCCTGGCAAATGCGCCTCGACCTGCTCGGTTCTCTTAATCCTCCTTTTTAAACTTACAGTGATATGAAAACAAACTAGGAGCATAGCTTCTAGTTTGTACTTATTTAAGTATTGGGGGATGAAATATGAATGTTTTAGTAATTGGCCGCGGTGGGCGTGAGCATGCTTTAGCTTGGAAGTTTGCACAATCTACAAAAGTGAAAAAGGTGTATGTAGCACCGGGCAATGAAGGTATGCGCGATGTTGCAACACCAGTTGATATTGATGAAAATGATTTTGATGCATTAGTTTTATTTGCTAAAGAGAATAGGGTTGAATTAACTTTCGTTGGACCAGAAATTCCGCTTATGAATGGAATTGTTGATCGTTTTACAGAAGAGGGACTTCGCGTATTTGGTCCGAATAAAGCGGCTGCTGTTATTGAAGGTAGTAAAGCTTTTACGAAAGAATTGATGGAAAAATATAATATTCCAACTGCGGCATATGAAACTTTTACAGATTATGAAGAAGCGGTACAGTACATTCAAAAAGTTGGTGCACCAATTGTTATTAAGGCAGATGGATTAGCTGCTGGTAAAGGTGTAACAGTAGCGATGACGCTTGAAGAAGCATTACAGGCTGTGAAGGAAATGCTACAAGATGTAAAGTTCGGTGAAGCAAGTAAGAAGGTTGTTATTGAAGAGTTCTTAGATGGACAAGAATTTTCATTAATGGCATTTGTGAATGGAACAAATGTGCATCCGATGGTAATCGCGCAAGATCATAAACGAGCTTTTGATGGAGATAAAGGTCCAAATACAGGTGGAATGGGTGCATATTCTCCAGTACCACAAATTCCGGAATCAGCAGTTCAAGAGGCGATAAAAAATGTATTGCATCCAACTGCTAAAGCGATGATTGCAGAAAATCGATCGTTTACAGGTATTTTATATGCGGGACTTATTTTAACAAATGATGGTCCAAAGGTAATTGAGTTTAATGCTCGCTTTGGTGATCCTGAAACGGAAGTTGTATTACCACGCCTAGAAAATGATTTAGTTGATGTATGTAATGCTGTATTAGATGAGAGTGAACTAACGTTACAATGGTCAGAAGAAGCAGTTATTGGTGTTGTACTTGCTTCGAAAGGATATCCAGAAGTATATAAAAAAGGTGACATTATTAACGGGTTAGATGCATTGCAAGATGTAATTGTGTTTCATTCAGGTACAACGATGAAACATGGTGATTTTGTAACAAACGGTGGTCGTGTACTATTTGTTGCTTGTAAGGCGAATAGTTTACAAGAAGCGAAAGATAAGGTGTATAAAGAAATCGGTAAAATTGAGAGTGATGGTCTATTTTACCGAAGTGATATAGGATATCGTGCAATTGGGCATGAGATGATGAGAAGCTAATATGTAAAAAATCTCGCTGAGAAATCAGCGAGATTTTTTATACATCTTTATCTTTCTTCAATTTCCCTTTTTGCTTTGCCATTTCTCGAAGTAAATACTCGATGTGTGCATTGACGCTACGAAACTCATCATTCGCCCATTTTTCGATGACTGCGTGTAATTCAGGATCAATACGTAATGGAAAGCTTTTCTTTTTAGCCATAGTGATTTACAACCTTTTAGTATAGGCTTCCTGTATTAATAACTGGTTGCGCACCTTTATCTGAAACGATGGCAACTAATAGGTTGTTCACCATATTCGCTTTACGCTCGTCATCTAATTCAAGTACGCCTTCTTCATCTAACATATGGATTGAATCTTTTGCCATCTTCACAGCACCTTCAACAATCTCTTTTCTAGCAGCTAATACTGCTTTTGCTTGTTGGCGTTGTAGCATTGCATGGGCAATTTCTGTTGCATAAGCTAAATGTGTTAAACGAGTTTCTAACACTTCTACGCCAGCAATTTCAAGGCGTGCTTCTAATTCACGTTTTAATTCTTCAGAGATTTCTTCAGTATTTCCACGTAACGTAATGCAAGTTTCATCTTGGAAATTATCATAAGGATATTTCGTTGCAACGTGGCGGATTGCCGTTTCGCTTTGAATTTCTACAAATCGATCATAATGTTCAACGCCGAACATCGCTTTTGCAGAATCAACAACTTTATAGACGATAACAGCTGCAATTTCAATTGGATTTCCGTCAACATCATTTACTTTTAATTTCTTACTATTAAAGTTCTCAACACGTAATGATACAGTTTGACGGAACGCGAACGGAATCGTTAAAAATAAACCGTTTTGACGAATTGTTCCTAAATAATTACCGAAAAACGTAATGACTTTTGCTTGATTTGGTTGAACAATACCAATACCTGTAGCAAGAACTGCAGCTAAAATAATAGTTAATGCTGCTCCTATGAAAATTTCTTGCACGAGGAAAAATACACCGATAGCGGCTAAAATCAAAATTCCAATAATCCCAAGAAAACCATTAACATAAAACACTTGTTTTTCTTTCATATGATCGCCTCCTGATATAAAAATGATATCACTTTTATATCATTTTAAGCAAGAGGTGTACACCTAATTTTCTGAATTTTATTGATTATGTATATTTTAATGTCTGAAATGAGAATGTATGTTCTATTTTTGTGATAAAATAAAGAAGACTTAACCGCCCACTGCAGCAGCTAAGTCCCTTTGAGAGCATCTTGCATCGTGACAAATGATTCAAAGCGGTTTTGCCAGGATTATATCTTCAATCGCTGACTCAATCTCTTTGTCAGAAGCGTCATAACTTCCATTTGACTGTGGTTTGTCGTGCTTGGAAGTTTGATTCGCTTCTTCTTTAGTATGTCCCTTCTCAGCAAAATTCATGCTAGGCATTTTAAATGCCCCCATGTTCATGTATTTTCCGAATTTCCACATTTCAACAATAGGGCAGAAACGAACAATTCCCTCTGCAACTTTCATTGCACCAATCCATAGCAAAATGTTAGACCAAGTGCACCAAGGTTTGCGCACGAGTTTCGTTGCACTACAACCGAAGAGGACAAGTCCGAGTGTAATTCGAATTAGGGCATTTATTGTACCGATATTTTGCTTCATTAGAAAAACACTCCTTTTATGAAAGTTGAAATAGATAATACTATTTCTTTTATTAGTATCCCTTTTGATTTTTCGGATATGTAATCCAACATTTGACGTGGAAAAAGATGTTGGATTGTGCGTGTGTGTAAGTAGCTTTTTTTGTTATAATGAAAGAATGCATAAAAGGAAATTCAAAATTAAATCCTCTCGTTTAAAAAATGTCGAAGAGGGGATTTCAAACTTAATTCTCCGCTTTAAACAAATATTTAAGGTGAACTTAAAAAATCCTAATGAAAATAAACTGTTATTTTAAACAGAAATATATACAACTTGAGAAAAGAAAGGGTGTTTTCATGTACGATATTTCCGGATGGAAACATGTATTTAAGCTTGATCCAAATAAGGAATTAAGTGACGAACATTTAGAAATGATTTGTGAGTCTGGAACAGATGCTGTTATTGTAGGCGGAAGTGATGGGGTGACAATTGATAATGTACTACACATGCTAGTTAGCATTCGTAGATATGCAGTTCCTTGTGTGTTAGAGGTTTCTGATGTGGAAGCAATTACACCAGGATTCGATTTTTATTATATCCCAAGCGTTTTAAATAGCCGAAAGGTGGAATGGGTAACAGGCGTTCATCATGAGGCTTTGAAAGAATTTGGGGATATTATGGATTGGGACGAAATTTTTATGGAAGGATATTGTGTTTTAAATCCTGAAGCGAAAGTAGCCCAGCTTACAGATGCAAAGTGTGATGTAACAGAAGATGATGTGATTGCATACGCGCGTTTAGCAGACAAGCTATTACGTTTACCGATATTTTATTTAGAGTATAGCGGTACGTATGGAGATGTTGAACTTGTTAAAAATGTAAAAGCACAATTGAAACAAGCTAAGTTATATTATGGCGGTGGTATTTCTAATGCGGAACAGGCGAAGGAAATGGCACAGCATGCTGATACAGTAGTTGTTGGAAATATTATTTATGATGATATAAAAGCAGCGTTAAAAACGGTTAAAGCAGTAAAAGGAGAGTAGGTGCAGGCGTATATGAGTATGACAGATAGATTATTAAATGGTTTAAATCCGCAGCAACAAAAAGCAGTACAAACAACGAACGGACCACTTCTATTAATGGCAGGCGCAGGTAGTGGTAAAACACGAGTGTTAACACATCGTATTGCGTATTTACTTGGTGAAAAAGGAGTAGCACCATGGAACGTACTAGCTATTACCTTTACAAATAAAGCGGCTCGTGAAATGCGCGAGCGTATTGATACACTTGTCGGACCAGAAGCTGAAGATATTTGGATTTCTACGTTCCACTCTATGTGTGTACGTATTTTACGACGTGATATCGATCGCATTGGTATTAATCGTAACTTTACAATTTTAGATTCAGGTGATCAGTTAACTGTAGTTAAAAAAATTATGAAAGAGCGCAATATTGATCCGAAGAAATTTGAGCCGCGCTCTATTTTAGCTGGTATTAGTAATGCGAAAAATGAATTGTTATCTGCGGATAAATATGCGAAGAAAATTACAATTGCTGATCCATATGAAAAATTAACGAGCGATGTATATACAGAATATCAAAAACGTCTTTTGAAAAATAACTCACTAGACTTTGATGATTTAATTATGACGACGATTCAACTATTTGAACGTGTTCCAGAAGTACTAGAGTTTTATCAGCGTAAATTTCAGTATATTCACGTGGATGAGTATCAAGATACGAACAAAGCGCAATACCTTCTTGTTAAACATTTGGCAGCACGTTTTAAAAATTTATGTGTTGTAGGTGACTCAGATCAGTCAATTTATCGCTGGCGTGGTGCGGACATTTCTAACATTTTGTCATTCGAAAAAGACTATGAGAATGCGCAAGTTATTCTGTTAGAACAAAACTATCGTTCGTCACAAAATATTTTAAATGCAGCGAATGCTGTTATTGAAAGAAATACGAATCGTAAACCGAAGAAATTATGGACAGATAATGAAGTTGGAAGCAAAATCTCTTACTATCGTGCTGCAACGGAAAAGGACGAAGCATACTTTGTTGCGAAAAAAATTCGCGACGATATTCAAATGGGAAAACGAAAATATACTGATTTTGCGGTGTTATATCGTACAAATGCGCAGTCTCGTATGGTCGAGGAGATTTTCCTGAAATCTAATATTCCTTACAAAATTGTCGGCGGTACGAAGTTCTACGACCGTAAAGAGATTAAAGACATTTTGGCGTATTTACGCTTAATTGGGAATCCAGATGATGAGATTAGTTTCGCACGTATTATTAACGTGCCAAAGCGCGGAATTGGTGCGACTTCTATCGATAAAATTATTAATTACGGTGTACAAAATGGAATTTCATTAACAGCTGTATTCGATGAGATTGAGCATGTTGGAGTAAGTGCAAAGGTTACAAAGGCAGTAAAAGAATTCGCAGGTTTATTACACAACTGGGTAAATATGCAAGAGTATTTATCTGTTACAGAATTGGTAGAAGAAGTTATTGAAAAAACCGGCTATCGCGACATGTTGAAAAACGAGCGTACGTTAGAAGCGGAAGGTCGTCTAGAGAACTTAGATGAGTTTTTATCTGTTACGCAAACATTTGAATCTCAAAGCGAAGATAAGAGCCTTGTTGCATTCTTAACAGACTTAGCACTTGTTGCAGATATTGATCGTGTAGATGAAGACCCGACTGCTGGTGAGGAAGTTATTTTAATGACGATGCACTCAGCGAAAGGATTAGAATTCCCAGTTGTCTTTATTGTTGGTTTAGAGGAAGGAATATTCCCGCATACTCGTTCCCTAATGGAAGAAGATGAAATGCAAGAAGAGCGTCGTCTTGCTTATGTAGGTATTACTCGTGCAGAAGAAGAGTTGTATTTATCAAATGCACAAATGCGTACTTTATTTGGTAGAACAAGTATGAATGCCGCATCCCGATTCATTACAGAAATCCCGACAGAACTAGTAGAATCATTAAATGAAACAGCGCCGAAGCGTGAAACTTCGTTTGGTGCAAAAGGAAGAACGGCAAGTAGCAGTAAAATGACAACTACAACACGTTCTCGCTCAGCTTTCGCGCGTCCTGCAGCTAAGACGACAGGCGGCGAACAAATCGGCTGGGCGGTAGGCGATAAAGCTTCCCACCAAAAATGGGGAATCGGTACAGTCGTAAGTGTAAAAGGTGAAGGTGATGCAAAAGAATTAGATATTGCGTTCCCAAGCCCAATTGGTGTTAAACGTTTGTTAGCAAAATTTGCACCTGTGACGAAACAATAGGAAAGGAATGAGGATATGTCAAAAGAGATAGCAAAAAAACGTATAGAAGAACTACGTGATTTGTTAAATACATTTAACTATCAATATCACGTGTTAGACAATCCTTCTGTTTCTGATGCGGAGTATGACCGTAATATGCAGGAGCTTATAAAATTAGAAGCAGAGAACCCAGAGTTTATGAGTGAAGATTCTCCCTCCGTTCGCGTTGGGGGAACGGTTCTTGATATATTTGAAAAAGTAACACACAAGTCACCGATGTTAAGTTTAGGAAATGCATTTAACGAAGGAGATTTACGTGATTTTGACCGACGAGTACGTCAAGGAATTGATGATGCGAATGTAAGATATATATGCGAATTAAAAATTGACGGACTTGCTGTTTCACTTCATTATGAAAAAGGACGCTTCATTCAAGGGGCAACACGTGGTGATGGTGTAACAGGTGAAGATATTACTCAAAATTTAAAAACGATTAAAGCAATCCCGCTTCGTTTAAATGAAGAAGTAACGTTAGAAGCACGAGGCGAAGCTTATATGCCGAAGCGTTCATTCGTTAAGTTAAATGAAGAAAAAGAGCAAAATGGTGAAGATGTATTTGCAAATCCGCGTAATGCGGCAGCAGGTTCAATCCGCCAACTTGATCCGAAAATTGCAGCGAAGCGTAACTTATCTATGTTTGTATACGGTCTTGCGAATGTAGAAGAAAAAACAATCCTATCACATAGTGAATCGCTTGATTTCTTAGGTGAACTTGGATTCAAAACAAATCCAAATCGACGCACATGTGAAACAATTGAAGAAGTTATAGCTTATGTAGAAGAATGGCAAGAAAAACGTCCGCATCTTGATTATGAGATTGATGGGATCGTTATAAAAGTAGATGATGTTGCTCTTCAAGAAAGTCTAGGCACTACAGCAAAGAGTCCAAGATGGGCAATTGCTTATAAATTCCCAGCTGAAGAAGTTGTAACAAGATTAACAGGGATTGAATTAAGTGTTGGTCGTACAGGGGTTGTAACACCGACTGCAGAGCTAGAGCCAGTGCGAGTGGCTGGTACGATCGTTCGTCGTGCTTCTTTACATAACGAAGATTTAATTCGTGAAAAAGATATTCGAATTGGTGACTACGTTGTTGTGAAGAAGGCTGGAGATATTATTCCTGAAGTTGTGAATGTTATTTTCGATAAGCGTACTGGTGAGGAAGAAGAATATCATATGCCAACGCATTGCCCAGCATGTGAGAGTGAACTAGTTCGTTTAGAAGAAGAGGTAGCACTTCGTTGTATAAATCCAACTTGTCCTGCTCAAATTCGAGAAGGGTTAATCCATTTCGTTTCAAGAAATGCAATGAATATTGATGGACTTGGAGAACGTGTCATTACACAACTCTTTGAGGCAGATTATATTCGTACATTTGCTGATTTATATTCGTTGACGAAAGAGCAATTATTACAGCTAGAACGATTTGGAGAAAAATCAGCAACGAATTTAGTAAAAGCAATTGAGAATTCTAAAGAAAACTCATTAGAGCGATTATTATTCGGTCTAGGTATTCGCCATGTCGGAGCGAAAGCAGCACGTACATTTGCAGAGCATTTCGAAACGATGGATGCGCTTGTGAAGGCAACGGAAGAAGAACTAAAAGCAATTAATGAAATTGGTGAAAAAATGGCTCAATCCGTAGTAACGTATTTCGATAATGAAGACGTATTAGAGTTATTACAACAATTTAAAGAATACGGCGTGAACATGACATATAAAGGCATGAAAATTGCTGATTTACAAAACGTTGAGTCGTACTTCGCAGGAAAAACTGTCGTTTTAACAGGGAAATTAGAAGTTATGGGACGTAGTGAAGCGAAGAAGAAAATTGAGGCATTAGGTGGAAAAGTAACAGGAAGTGTTAGTAAAAGTACGGATTTAGTTGTTGCAGGTGAAGCGGCAGGTTCGAAATTAGCACAAGCGGAGAAACATAATGTTGAGGTTTGGAATGAAGAGAGGTTCTTACAAGAGCTAAATAAGTAAGAGGTGCAAACTTACCATGAAAAAAATAGCATTAGCGGTATTAAGCCTTGGCCTACTTGTAAGTGGGTGTAGTGCAGGTGCCGACAAAGATGAAAAAGTGGTTGAGAAATCGGGGAAAGCAAAAGAGCAAGCAATCGTCCCGAATTACTCTATTTCGGATGAATATTATAAGACGACTATTCCATTTGAGGGAGGAAACGCACGTGGCTTAGTTGTGCAAGGAGTAAGTAATCGTCTTGATATAGATGAATTTGAAACAGGATTAATGCGTATTGCGAAAGAATCATTTAGTACGAAAGATAATGTTTTAAAAGGCGGAAAGGCCCTAGATACTCAGCATATACAGATGCTTGTTAAAAGAAAACGTACAGATGCAGAACAAAAGGAACTAGAAGATACACTAAAAAAAGATGCGGTTAAATTCCCGAACATAGGGTTGAATCCTGCATTAGGTACAGGATCCGAATCATTAGAAGTGAAAAATAAAAAAAATCCAATATATATTTCAAATATTTTAGAGCATGATTATTATGTGAACAAAGGCGAAAAAAATGAGCGTAGCGGCATTGTAGTTGGATTAGCGATGAATTCGGTTCATTATTATGAGGAAGAGCATGGTTATCCGCGTGAGGCTGCAATTTCGAATGAAAAGATGTTAGCGGAAGGGAAAAAAATGGTGCCAGAAATCTTGAAAGTTATGCATCAACAAGATCCTGAGACAAAAAACCTTCCAATAACATTTGCGATTTATCGTCAGGCTCCAAAGTCTTCGCTCGTGCCAGGTAACTTTGTTTCTTATGCGAATGTTGAAAAAGGCAGTGAAACAGTTGAGGATTGGAAACAAATTAATGAGAAATATTATTTGTTCCCATCTGAACAAGCGAAAACAGATAATAAACGTGAAGATCTGGCGAGAGTATCAAACTTCAAGGCAAAATTAAGCGATTATTTCCAAGGCGACTATACAGCTGTTATCGGTACTGGTATGTATAGAGACGATGAATTAAGAGAAATAAAGCTCGATATTCCTGTCCAGTTTAATGGGAAAGCAGAAATAATTGGCTTTACACAATATGTAGCCGGGCTTGTTATGGAATACTTCCCGAATTATATGAAAGTACAAGTAACGATTAAATCTGTAGAGCGTCCAGAAGCGATTATTATACGTGAAGCGAAGCAAGATGAACCGTATGTGAAAATTTTAGATTAAATACAAGGGCTGTTCCTTTATGGAACGGCTTTTTTTCTTGGGTAATTTTGTTATAATTTAAAATGTTGTAAATAATGGGGTAAGGGGTAAAGCGCATGGACGAATTAAGTTTTCAAGTCATTATTTTATTAATTGCATTCGGTTTTTTAGCAGCTTTTATTGATTCAGTTGTTGGTGGTGGAGGATTAATTTCGCTTCCGGCACTTATGTTTGTTGGTTTACCACCAGCTTCGGCAATTGCAACGAATAAATTAGCTGCAACGATGGGGACGTTTACGAGTGCGATTTACTTTATTCGATCGGGAAAGGTTGATTTTAAAATTGTAGGAAAGTTAATCCCGTTAACTATTATAGGGGCAGTCGCAGGTGCTTTAGTAGTAAAGTTTATTCCGCCGGATATTTTACGTCCGTTAGTGCTTGTGATGTTGGTGTTTATTGCCATTTATATTATTGCGAAAAAGGATTGGGGAAGTGTATCTACCTATAAGAAGATGACGAAAAGAAAAACATTAATATTTTTCTTTGTTATTTTAATGATAGGGTTTTACGATGGGTTTTTTGGACCAGGGACAGGATCCTTCTTAATTTTTGCATTTTTATTAATTGGTTTGGATTTTATTCAAGCAGCAGCATCTGGAAAACTTTTGAACTTTGTTAGTAATATCGTATCGTTAATCACTTTTTTATTTTTAGACGTAATTCATTTTGAATACGGTATTATTATGGGATTATCGATGATTTTGGGCGCTTATTTTGGATCGAAATTTGCAGTTCAAAAAGGTGTTGGATATGTAAGAACTTTATTCTTGTTAGTAACTATTTTATTGATTAGCAAAAACGTTTTGGAATATACTCATATTTTGTAGAGTTATACATTTGTATAACTCTATTTTTTTATTATATTTTAAAAATTAATTAATTTTTAAAATATAAGTCTAGGAATATTTGAATAAATCTAAATTATCGTGTAGAATAATGTTGTAAAATGTAAACGTTTTTCTAAGGGGAGGCTAAAAATAATGGTAGTAGCATACAAACATGAGCCATTTACAGATTTTTCAGTAGAGGCTAACAAATTAGCGTTTGAAGAAGGTTTAAAGAAAGTAGAATCTTATCTTGGACAAGACTATCCATTAATTATTGGGGGAGAAAAAATCACTACAGAAGACAAAATTGTTTCTGTAAACCCTGCAAATAAAGAGGAACTTGTTGGTCGCGTTTCAAAAGCAAGCCGTGAGTTAGCTGAAAAAGCAATGCAAGTAGCGGATGAAACATTCCAAACTTGGAGAAAGTCAAAACCAGAAATGCGTGCAGACATTTTATTCCGTGCTGCAGCGATCGTTCGTCGTAGAAAACATGAATTCTCTGCTATTCTTGTAAAAGAAGCAGGTAAACCATGGAATGAGGCAGATGCTGATACAGCAGAAGCAATCGACTTTATGGAATATTATGGTCGTCAAATGTTGAAATTAAAAGACGGAATTCCAGTAGAAAGCCGTCCAATTGAATATAATCGTTTCTCTTACATTCCATTAGGAGTAGGTGTTATCATTTCTCCTTGGAACTTCCCATTCGCAATTATGGCAGGTATGACAACAGCTGCTTTAGTTTCTGGTAATACAGTATTACTAAAACCAGCTAGTACAACTCCTGTAGTAGCAGCGAAATTCATGGAAGTATTAGAAGAAGCTGGCTTACCAGCTGGCGTAGTAAACTTCGTACCAGGTAGTGGTTCTGAAGTTGGTGATTACTTAGTAGATCACCCTCGTACACGTTTCATTAGCTTCACTGGATCTCGTGATGTAGGTATCCGTATTTATGAGCGTGCAGCGAAAGTAAACCCAGGCCAAATTTGGTTAAAACGCGTTATCGCTGAAATGGGTGGTAAAGATACAATCGTTGTTGATAAAGAAGCAGATCTTGAATTAGCAGCTAAATCTATCGTTGCATCAGCATTCGGATTCTCAGGACAAAAATGTTCTGCATGTTCTCGTGCAGTAATCCACGAAGATGTATACGATCACGTATTAAATCGTGCTGTTGAATTAACGAAAGAATTAACAGTTGCTAACCCAGCTGTATTAGGTACAAACATGGGTCCTGTTAATGACCAAGCTGCATTCGATAAAGTAATGAGCTATGTTGCAATTGGTAAAGAAGAAGGTAGAATCTTAGCAGGTGGCGAAGGAGACGATTCTAAAGGCTGGTTCATCCAACCAACAATCGTTGCTGACGTTGCAGAAGATGCTCGCCTAATGAAAGAAGAAATCTTCGGACCAGTAGTAGCATTCTGTAAAGCAAAAGACTTTGACCATGCACTTGCGATTGCAAACAATACAGAATACGGTTTAACAGGAGCAGTTATCTCTAACAACCGTGACCATATTGAAAAAGCACGTGAAGACTTCCACGTAGGTAACTTATACTTCAACCGTGGATGTACTGGTGCAATCGTAGGATACCAACCATTTGGTGGCTTTAATATGTCTGGTACAGACTCTAAAGCTGGTGGCCCTGACTACTTAGCACTTCACATGCAAGCAAAAACTACTTCTGAAACTTTATAAGAAATAGTAAGAGAGATCTTCGCAGTATGCGAAGATCTCTTTTTTCTGCTTATATGTGGATTAAGATACATATAAGCAGAAAAAATAATATAAGGTTTACTTCAGTAAAATAAGGTATATTATATTGGTTGAATAAATTCTCTTTCAAGATAAGAAAAGTAGGTGAACAAAATGGGAAAATATCAATTGGATTATAAAGGTCAGGTAGCTGTCGCAAAGTTTCATGAAAAACAGACGCCTGTCAAATTTGATAAAAAGCAGCAAATTGAAAAATTGCGTGCGGAGTATTTGAAAAAGAAACAAAAACAAACAGATAAATAGTAGGAGAAACTAGTTAATTTGAATAAAAAACACTTACCATATATTACTATTTGGTAAGTGGAACTAGCTAAACCCTATTCATATCAGGATAAACATGTAAATAGAAACAAAACAATGAGAAAAGTTGACTTATTAGTCACATTTTTTTGTATTCATTTTAAGGATTTCCTGTATAATACAATTTGAAAGAAAATCTATGGTTTGACAAGAAACACTCTTTTCGGTTTTGCTCACTGAAGAGAGTGTTTTTTTGTAGCTAAAAACTCCTCTGTACTCATTACATTTGCATAGACACCATTTAAACTAGCTAAAATTGTGTTATGAATATAAACGGCTGGTATAGTAGCATTCTTAAAAGAAAGGTCTTTTGTAGCACAAGCATCATGTATAACAGTACATTGCAAGCCGAAATCAAAGGCAGCCCTTACGGTAGCATCAATACACATATGAGTCATCATCCCGCATATGACAACGTGTTCAATAGCTAAACGTTGTAATTGCTTTAGAAGATCAGTTTCGCGAAAACTATTTGGATAATGCTTGAGTATAACCGTTTCTTCTCTAAGTGGGCGTACACTTTCATGAATATGTACACCTTCTGTATTGGGGAGGAAAAAAGTAGCGTCCTCTTTTATTGCTACATGTTGGATATGAAAAATAGGTTCGTTTTTCTTTCTAAAGAGCTGTAGTAGCCGACGGGCATATGCGCTTGCTTCGACTGGATTACGTAATTCCATTTTGCCGTGTGGAAAATAATCATTTTGAATATCAATGAGTAAAAGAGCTGTTTTCATATATTTATCTTCCTCCGATTTCATATTCAAATAATGGTATTCAATTAGTAGAGAAGATTATCCTTTTAAAAAATATGCAAGAGGAGAATTTTACATAACTTTAAAGATTACTATTTTTTCTTGAATTTTTCATCTGAAAATTTTAATAAAGAAATAATTAATATTTTTCTAAAAAATGTATTGACTCTTATTATTCTGAGTTCTATAATGAGAATTAATTAAACGACAATTAAATCGATACATTCTTATCCAGAGAGGTGGAGGGACTGGCCCTACGATACCTCAGCAACGGGTTTTTTTAATACCGTGCTAACTCCAGCAAGCCTATGAAAGGCTTGGAAGATGAGAAGATGTGAACGAGTACATATAAGTGCTCTCCTTCTTATCTTTATGGTTGATAAGAAGGAGAGCACTTTTTATTTTACCTCGAGAGCTCTGCTTCAAGTTTTCACAGCATATAGGAGGGGAAAAAATGATTTCTTTTAACAATGTAAGTAAAGTATATGAAACAGGTGGGCAATCTGTTCATGCGGTGGAGGATGTAACATTATCAGTTGAGAAAGGCGAAATTTTTGGCATTATCGGTTTTAGTGGCGCTGGAAAGAGTACGTTATTACGCCTAGTAAACATGTTAGAGAGACCAACGGCAGGAACGATTTCAATAGATGATAAAGAGATTACATCATTATCGACGAAAGAATTACGGAAGCTAAGACAAAGAATCGGGATGATTTTTCAAAGTTTTAATTTATTTAATTCAAGAACAGTATTTGGGAATATTGCTTATCCATTAAAGTTAGCGAAAGTACCAAAGAATGAGATAAAAGAAAGAGTAAATGAATTGCTGAAGTTTGTAGGGTTAGAAGATAAAGCAAACAATTACCCAGAGCAGCTATCAGGTGGACAAAAGCAGCGTGTTGGTATTGCTAGAGCGCTCGCAACATCACCAGATATTCTTATATGTGACGAAGCAACATCAGCTTTAGATCCAGAAACAACGACAGAAATTTTGAACTTATTAAAGAAAGTAAATCGAGAATACAACTTAACAATTCTTCTTATTACACATGAAATGCATGTTGTGAAAGAAATTTGTCACCGTGTAGCTGTAATGGAGAAAGGAAAAGTTATTGAAGAAGGAAAACTGTTTGATGTTTTCACACAACCAAAAACAAAGACGACTCAAAACTTTGTACGTTCTGTTATTAATGATCATTTACCGGAAAGTGTTTTAGCAAAAATTCAAAATGGTGGTCAGATTTATCGTCTAACATTTACTGGCGAGGAGACAGGACAGCCAGTACTATCATATATCGCAAAAAACTATAATGTCGATGTAAATGTACTGTACGGAAATATTATTGAACTTCAAAATGTGCTATTTGGAAATCTTCTTGTAGAATTGCAAGGTGAACAGAGGGAAATTCAAAAAGCATTACAACATCTAAGACTGCAAGTGCAGCTGAAGGAGGTAGAAGCTCATGCGAGTTGATTGGAGTATATTTTGGCCGCGCATAGTAGATGCGACGGGGGATACTCTCTTAATGGTAATTGTAACCCTTATATTTGCTACAATTCTTGGTATACCTCTAGGTTTACTTCTATATGTAACGAGAAAAGGAAACTTTTTAGAAAATAAATGGGTCTTTTCTATTCTTAATATTATCATTAATACAATTCGTCCGATTCCATTCATCATCTTCTTAGTAGCTTTAAGCCCGCTAACAAGAAGTGTTATCGGAACGACAATTGGAACGGCGGCAGCAATTTTCCCAATGACGTTAGTTGCATCAATCGGTATTGCTAGAATGGTTGAAACAAATCTTGTTTCTGTTCCGAAAGGGGTAATCGAAGCAGCTCAAGCGATGGGTGCTTCACCAATTAGAATTGTTTTTGAAATCCTTGTACCAGAAGCGTTAGCGCCATTAATTTTAGGTGTTACATTTATGACAGTTGGTTTAATTGAATTTTCTGCAGTGGCTGGGCTTGTCGGTGGTGGCGGTCTTGGTGACTTAGCAATGACATATGGTTATCAACGTTTTGATACATCAGTTATGTTCGTAACGGTCGTTTTACTTATTATTCTCGTACAGTTAGCTCAAAATTTAGGAAACTACTTTGCGAAAGTCTTTTTACGCAGATCATAAAAAGAAAGAGGGGAAAGAAAATGAAGAAAATTTTAGCGTTTGCATTATCAGCGATTGTAGGGGTTTCAGCGTTAAGCGGTTGCTCAAGTGGAGACACGGGGGCAGGGGCGAAAGAAAAAGTAGTTCGTGTCGGTGTAACTGGAACGGATGGAGACGCTTGGGAAATTTTGAAGAGGAAAGCTGAAAAAGAAGGAATTAAAGTTAAACTGGTTGAGTTCTCTGATTACACGACGCCAAATAAAGCGTTAGCTGATGGAGATATTGAGCTAAACTCATTCCAGCATATTGCTTTCTTAGAGCAATTTAAAAAGGAGCATAAATTAGATATTACAGCTGTTGGTACAACGCAAATTGCACCAATGGGTTTATACTCTGAAAAACATAAGAAAGCAAATGAAATTCCAGATGGTTCTGAAATTGCGATTCCCAATGATCCAACGAACCAAGCACGTGCATTAAAACTTCTTGATGCAGCTGGGTTATTAAAGCTTAAGAAAGACTTTGGCTTATTTGGAGATTCAAGCGGCATTGCTGAAAATCCGAAGAAATTAAAAATTACACCGGTTATCGCACAGCAAACACCTCGTGTATTAAAAGATGCTGCAGCTTCAGTTATTAATAACGGTGTTGCTGGTCAAGCTGGATTAGATCCAGCTAAGGATCCAATTTTCTTAGAAGATCCAAAGAATGAAAATGCGAAGCCATATATTAATATTTTCGCAGCTCGTACGAAAGATAAAGATGATCCAACACTGAAAAAAGTAATTGAACTATATCATTCAAAAGAAGTAACAGAGGCAATTAAGAAAGAAACAAATGATGGTTCCATTTCAGTAGATCTTTCACTTGATGAGCTTGAAAAGATCGTAAAATAATGATTGGGTTTAATGGACTAACAGAAGGAACCCCTCCGCTGTTAGTTCGTTCAACATATAATCTACTTAACAAACAAAACAAACCCTAATTCTGTACCTTCCAATTCTGTATAACATAGAATCCAATGTTTGTTAAGTAGAGTAATGGACCAGGAGTTTTCCTGGTTTTTTTTTATTACTGAAAGCAACTAGCAAGTAGTAAGGTAATCCAAATTATAATGGGGTAAGAAAATAAGCTGAACACGAGTGTAATTACGAATTGCTTTTTTTGAATTAAGTGTTTTTGGGATGAAAAAAAGAAAATAGAAAAGATAACAATGAAAACAGCTGATATTACGCCCGGATTATAGGAGCGGTAAATAAAAAACAAAATAATATGTTGAACAGAGTTGAAGAAGATAGCTCCTTGTATAAAAATAATCCAGTATATAGAAGACAAGAAGTTTAGTTGATATAGAAAGACGATAAGTAAGACAAAGAGAGTTAATACAGAAATTGCAATGAAAAATTGTTGGCTAGTTATAAAAGTAATTGAAAATTGATTAGCAAGATATTGTGGCATTTGGAAAGATTCTTCAAGGTTATGAATGAGAAATAACAAGGGAATCATCCAAAGCATAATAGTGGAATGTTTTTTAAACAACTTACATCGCTCCAATATAGAGATAGAAAGCCTAAAAAGGCCCTCTATCCAGAGATATTCATTCGATTATAATATTTTTTAAATTATTTTTATGATGCCCTTGTTCTTTCGGATAAGCAGCTAGCTCCTCTTGTAAAATATTTAGTATTTGCTTAGCTGATTGCTGGATGGGTGCAGGTAACTCTTCTAATATATGCATACCCATTTTTATTTTTGTACGAATTACCTTCCTTATTAATTCCTCATGCATGCACGACACCTCCAAAACGAATGTTTAGTACATCATCTTCAAATTTTGCTCCTTGAATAGAAAGGTGTGTTAACGTTTTGGGTAATGTGATGTTTCGTTTAACAGAACCAGCACGAATGATAAGCTCGTCACCTTTTTGATTTAATGCAAGTTCACTTTTGTTAGAGAAGGGAATGGACAGAACGAAAATATACTCATCGCCATCTTTTTTTACATATTGAGTGCGACCGTTAAATTTTACTTCAGTAGGACAATAATCTTCTTTAAATAAAGCATCTCCAACGCGTTCTAACATAGGTAAGCCAACAACTTCTTGTTCAAACATTGGAGCTTCGTAAATAGGAAGTGGATCAAAACTATTTTGAATTAATGTTTTATATTTCTTTTGAGTATCTTTCCAAGCTTGAAAATAAGGATCGATGACAGTGTTAGGGATGACGCGGTTAATCATAATCGCATCTACGTTATAATCGTATAAATTTAAATACGTAAAGCTACGCTGAGCCTCTTTAATGACCATTTTTTCGGGATTTACAACGATGCGGATACTTGTTACGTCTCGGTTTGATAAAATATCTCTCATTTCTCCAAGTTGTTCAAGTGTATTTGTTAATTCGTCCATAATATCATCGGTTGGAAGGGGGACACCAAGAAGTGGTTGAGCTACAGGGCGAACAACTTTTAAAACTTTTCTTTTAATAGGGAAGAGTTTTTCCATCCACCAGCCGAGCATGTCTGGAAAACTGAGCATTGCTAATGTTTCTCCTGTTGGAGCACAATCAATGATAATAACGTCATATGTGTTTTGTTTATAATAATCGAGTACGCGAAGTAAACTAATTAAATCTTCCATACCGGGAAACATCGTTAACTCTTCGGTTGTAATATCATCAGCTGCTTTGGAAGTGAAAAGTAGTGTAATATATTTCTGTAACTTTCCCCAGCCCTTTTCCATTTCATAAATTGTATTAATTTCTTGTGCCCATAGGTTTTCACGAATTTCTAATGGTTCAGAAGATAGTTTTATACCAAATGAATCTCCTAAACTATGAGCTGGGTCTGTGCTCATTACTAAAGTTTTTAATCCTTGTTTTGCGCTTTGAAGTGCAGTTGCCGCTGAAATGCTAGTTTTTCCTACGCCGCCTTTACCTGTATACAAAATAATTCTCATCATTCATATCCCCTTTGTTTCGAGCATCGAATATTACGAGTAACGAAATATTTTTTTGAATAAAAACCCTATTAAGGTTTTTATTCAATCGGAATGTTTTTCATTTTAGGTGCAGAAACCTTTTCTTCTGTTTTTTGCTGTGATGTAGCAATGTGATTCATAATCTTTTGGAAGATTTGTAGTAAAAATGCTTTTTCTTCTTCCGATAATGCTTCGGTCACTAGGTTAAAATAATGGGCTGCATTTTGTTTTACTTCTTGAACGAGCATTACACCGTTTTCTGTTAAACGAATTAATACAATGCGTCGGTCGTTTTCATCACGGTATCTTTCAATATATCCTTTTTTTACAAGGCGATTTACAACACCTGTCGTTGTACTCATCGGTATATCAAGAAGATCAGCGATTTTTGTCATTGTAATATCCGTATTTCGCTCCATCCAAAGTAAACAAAATACTTCAGTTTTAGAAAGTGTTAAATCTAAGCTTACCCATTCTTCAGGATAGAAAAGTTTCTTGGCGTTATCTAGCAGTAAGTCTAAAAAATGTTCGTATTGCAACAATTAATTCCACTCCCGTATATTTCGAGGTTCGTAATATTTATTTTTATTTTATGTAGAATTGAAATAAATGTCAATGTTTTTAACTGTTTTTTCAGATTAGAAAGAAAACTATCTTTAAAATAATATTTTTTTGTGATAGATTTATAAATAGTAAACTAGAATTTACATAAAAATCCATCATGGTAAATATACTTATCTATAATGGATGTACAGCTAACGAGGGGGAGAACGATGAGAAGACGTAATACGCAAGCGTTCACGTTTTTAGCATGGACTTCATTTGTTTGCGCGCTTTCAGGTATGCTAATTGGAATTTATACGCTAGATGAAACGCTTAGTGTAAAAGGATATTATTTACTTGGAACATTATTTTTAACGATGTCTTGTTTTGTATTACAAAAAACAATTCGTGATAATGAAGAAGATAACGAGAGATTTCCGAAAAATAAACCGTTAGATAAAGAGTAAATCGTAAAGAAAGGCGTTTGCCTTTCTTTTTTTATGTAAAAATGCTGTAAGTGCCGTGTGTTGACTTGCTTGAAGTACTGAAAATTTGGTATCATCAATAGTATTGTAGATTGAACGATATATTATGGAGGTGGCCTAGCCGTGTCAAGAATTTCCGTTGAGAATGTAAAGCACGTAGCACATTTAGCACGTCTTGCAATTACTGATCAAGAAGCAGAAAAATTTCAAAAACAACTAGATGCAATTGTTACATTTGCAGAACAGTTAAATGAATTAGATACAACAGATGTAAAACCAACAACTCATGTATTAACTATGAAAAATGTTATGCGTGAAGATGTACCAGAAAAAGGTTTACCAGTTGAAGAAGTATTAAAAAATGCACCGGATCACAAAGATAATCAAATCCGTGTTCCAGCAGTATTAGAATAGAGGAGGGGAATTTCGATGTCATTATTTGATCATTCAGTATCAGAGTTACATAAGAAATTAAACAACAAAGAAATTTCCGTTACGGATTTAGTAGAAGAATCTTACAAACGTATTGCGGATGTTGAAGATAACGTAAAAGCTTTTCTTACATTAGATGAAGAAAACGCACGCGCGAAAGCGAAAGAATTAGATGCGAAAATTGGTGCTGAAGATAACGGTTTATTATTCGGTATGCCAATCGGTGTTAAAGATAACATTGTAACTAACGGTCTTCGTACGACTTGTGCAAGCAAAATGTTAGCAAACTTCGATCCAATTTATGATGCGACAGTTGTGCAAAAGCTAAAAGCTGCTGACACAATTACAATCGGTAAATTAAATATGGACGAGTTCGCAATGGGCTCTTCAAATGAAAACTCAGGTTTCTACGCTACGAAAAATCCGTGGAACTTAGATTACGTTCCAGGCGGATCTAGTGGTGGTTCTGCAGCAGCTGTAGCAGCAGGAGAAGTATTATTCTCTCTAGGTTCTGATACGGGTGGTTCTATCCGTCAACCAGCTGCATATTGCGGCGTTGTAGGTTTAAAACCAACTTACGGACGTGTATCTCGTTACGGATTAGTAGCATTTGCATCTTCACTTGATCAAATCGGACCGATTACACGTACAGTAGAAGACAATGCATACTTATTACAAGCTATTTCAGGTCTTGACCGTATGGATGCAACTTCTGCTAACGTTGAAGTAGGAAACTACTTAGCTGGTTTAACAGGCGACGTTAAAGGTTTACGCATTGCTGTACCGAAAGAATACTTAGGAGAAGGTGTTGGCGAAGAAGCTCGTGAGTCAGTACTAGCTGCTTTAAAAGTATTAGAAGGTATGGGCGCAACTTGGGAGGAAGTATCTCTTCCACACTCTAAATACGCTCTAGCAACGTATTACTTATTATCTTCTTCTGAAGCATCAGCTAACCTTTCACGCTTTGATGGCGTACGTTATGGTGTTCGTTCTGATAATGTGAATAACTTAATGGATCTTTACAAAAACACACGTAGCGAAGGCTTCGGTGATGAAGTAAAACGTCGTATTATGCTTGGTACATTTGCTCTTAGCTCTGGTTACTATGATGCATATTACAAAAAAGCACAACAAGTACGTACATTAATTAAAAACGACTTTGAAAATGTATTTGCTAACTACGATGTTATTATTGGACCAACAACGCCAACTCCGGCATTTAAAGTGGGCGAAAAAGTTGATGATCCAATGACAATGTATGCAAATGACATTTTAACAATCCCAGTAAACTTAGCAGGTGTTCCAGCGATTTCTGTTCCATGTGGATTCGGTGCTAACAACATGCCACTTGGTTTACAAATCATTGGTAAACACTTCGATGAAGCGACAATTTACCGCGTTGCACATGCGTTTGAGCAAGCAACAGACCATCATACAAAAAAAGCAAGTCTGTAAGGAGGCGAGCATAGATGAATTTAGAAACAATTATTGGTTTAGAGGTTCACGTTGAGTTAAAAACAAATTCGAAAATTTTCTCTGCGAGTCCAACAGAATTCGGAGCGGAACCAAATACACAAACAAGTGTAATTGACTTAGGATACCCAGGAGTACTTCCTACTTTAAATAAAGAAGCAGTTAACTTTGCAATGAAAGCTGCAATGGCATTAAACTGTGAAATCGCAACAGAAACGAAGTTTGACCGTAAAAACTATTTCTATCCAGATAATCCGAAAGCTTACCAAATCTCTCAGTTTGATAAGCCAATTGGTGAAAATGGTTGGATTGAAATTGAAGTAGACGGTAAAAAGAAACGTATCGGTATTACACGTCTTCATTTAGAAGAAGATGCTGGTAAATCAACGCATACAGCTGACGGCTCATTAGTAGACTACAACCGTCAAGGTATGCCTTTGATTGAGATCGTATCTGAGCCAGATATGCGTACGCCAGAAGAAGCATATGCATACTTAGAGAAGTTAAAATCAATCATTCAATACACTGGCGTATCTGATTGTAAGATGGAAGAAGGTTCCTTGCGTTGTGATGCGAACATTTCCCTTCGTCCAGTTGGACAAGAGAAGTTCGGTACAAAAGCGGAACTGAAAAACTTAAACTCTTTCACTTACGTACAAAAAGGTCTTGAGTTTGAGCAAGCTCGCCAAGAAAAAGAATTATTATCTGGTGGTATCATCCAACAAGAAACACGTCGTTATGATGAAGCAACGAAGAAAACAATCTTAATGCGTGTGAAAGAAGGATCTGATGATTACCGTTACTTCCCAGAGCCGGACTTAGTTGAACTTTACATCGACGATGAGTGGAAAGAAGCAGTTCGTGCTTCTATTCCAGAACTTCCAGATGCACGTAAAGCTCGCTACGTTGCAGAATTAGGCTTACCGGCTTATGATGCACACGTATTAACATTAACGAAAGAAATGTCTGATTTCTTTGAAGCAACTGTTGCAGATGGTGCTGATGCGAAATTAACATCGAACTGGTTAATGGGTGAAGTGCTTGCGTACTTAAACAAACAACAAAAAGAATTAAAAGACGTTGCATTAACGCCTGCTGGTTTATCTAAAATGGTTCAATTAATTGAAAAAGGTACAATTTCTTCTAAAATTGCGAAGAAAGTATTTAACGAATTAATTGAAAAAGGTGGAGACCCAGAAGAAATCGTTAAAGCGAAAGGCCTTGTTCAAATTTCTGACGAGGGTACACTTCGTAAAGTTGTAACAGAAATTCTTGATAATAATGAGCAATCTATCGAAGACTTTAAAAACGGTAAAGACCGTGCAATTGGCTTCTTAGTTGGTCAAATTATGAAAGCTACAAAAGGACAAGCAAATCCACCGCTTGTTAACAAAATCTTACTTGAAGAGATTAATAAGCGATAATAGTAGTAACTTTTAAAGATTAAGCAGAAAAACACCCGTACATGGGTGTTTTTCTAGGTTAATCAAACGTTTGTTTAAATGAGAGAAAATTATTTAAACAAACGTTTGATTAACTGTCAAAAGTGGAAAAATGTTTGTATAGCAACTATGGTATGATAGTTGCAAAAAGGTGGGAATAATGATAAATCTAGAAATAGAGGTTTTTTCATCTCATGAAATAATAGATAATTATTATTCGTTATATGTAAATTGTTGTGAAGAAATAGATGGACATAAATTTTTTGTCAAATAAAACAAAACCATTGAAATGAATATTTACTTTTGATGGGCTACACGAATCGGGTTCTTACTGCCTGTTTGAGCGAGATAAAAGAAGGATAGGAAGATGAGAGGAGGTAGGCACGGGAATACTGAATAGAAGTTCGGTATGTTCTTTGTCGATACATAAAGAAATTTCCTGTGCTAATAAATGATGAAGCGAGCAAGAATTATTTATAATCCTACTTCTGGGCGTGAGCTATTTAAGAAGAGCTTACCGGAAGTATTACAAAAATTAGAACAAGCTGGATATGAAGCATCTTGTCATGCGACAACGGGTCCTGGAGACGCAACTGTGGCGGCGAGGCAAGCTGTAGAGCGTAAATTTGATGTTGTTATTGCGGCTGGTGGTGACGGCACGTTAAATGAAGTCGTAAACGGCCTAGTTGGTCATGAATTCCGTCCGAAATTTGGAATTATTCCAGTTGGAACAACAAATGACTTTGCACGTGCAATCGGTGTACCTCGTTCTATTGAAGAGGCAGCGGATATTATTTGTGAAGGAAAAACTGTGCCATTAGACCTTGGTAGAGCAAACGATACATATTTTATTAACATCGCTGGTGGCGGTCGTATTACAGAATTAACATATGAAGTACCAAGTAAGCTAAAGACTGTATTAGGACAACTTGCTTATTATTTAAAAGGTATCGAAATGCTACCATCACTCCATCCAACATATGTTGAAATTGAGTATGATGGAAAATTACTACAAGAAGAAATTACGATGTTTTTAATTACGAATACTCGTTCAGTGGGCGGCTTCGAAAAGGTAGCACCATATGCATCGATTAATGATGGCTTATTTGATTTGTTAGTGCTGAAAAAAGGTTCCATTGCCGACTTAATTAAAGCTGCAACACAAGCGCAGCGTGGTGAACATATTAACAATCCAAAAGTACTATACACACAAGCGAACCGAATTAAAGTGCATTCACCAGATAAACTAATGATTAATTTAGATGGTGAATATGGTGGAGATGCACCGATGGAATTCGAAAATATGTATCATTGTCTGGAACTATTTGTTCCTGAACATCAAGAGGATGCCCTGTAAAGGCATCCTTTTTTATTATATAGAAGAATTGTAAATTTGAAGTTAGTTTGATTTTTATGGTATTTTTACAATTCGTTTATTTTATATCCATACTTTATTGATACACTGGAGGAGATAAGAGATGAGAGGTGGGGTGTTATGGAGAAAGTAAAAGCAATACTATTTGATAAAGATGGGACATTAATGGATTTTCATTCAATTTGGATAAAAGTGGCTGAAGAACTTGTGGCTGAATGTATAAAATTATACCAACTGCCACAGTCAATGCAGCCGACTTTATTAAAAGAGATCGGTGTGGATGGGGTATTTGTTCACCCACGTAGCGCAATAGCGGCAGGAACAAGCCTTGATGTGGCAAAGGGGCTTTGTAAGTATATTACGTCATCTAAGGAAGAGGAAATGCATGAATGGGTAAGTGAAAAACTGTTTGCCCTTATGTACGAGCATCGTTCTTACATGAAAATGACGGCAGATTTACCGAGAATTTTACAAAGCTTAAAGGATAGAGGATTTATTTTAGGTGTTGTTACAGCTGATGATTTCGCACCGACAGAATTATTTTTAAAACAGTATCAATTAGAGACCTTTTTTGATTATGTTGTAGCTTCAGATACATTTGCGGCACAAAAACCCGATAAAAGAATTATAGAATCCTTCTGTGAGAGGTTTCATTTAAAGGCATGTGAAGTAGCGGTCGTTGGGGATACACCGACTGATTTATATTTAGCGAAAAATGGTGATTGCTATGCAATTGGAGTACTATCTGGTACAGGGAATCGTCAAACATTAGAACCACTTGCTGATTTAGTAGTACAATCTGTTGGGGACTTTATTTCTCATTCAGGTGAGTTTGTTTGGGAAAAAGGAAAGTCTAATGTGTAAGAAAAATAAGTCTATAAAGACTCTGAATGAGTCTTTATAGACTTATTTTTTATGGCGAAATAGAAGGTGTGTAGGATGAATACTGAAAAAGAATATTGGCATACATTTTGCAATGAAAAGAGAAAACAATGTAAAGAAAAGGATGGGGTACGTAATGAATACAAAAAAATTTGCTAAAGTAAATGAACAAATTCCTGGACCGAAAGCAGCGTCTTTACTAGAACGCCGCCAAAATATAGTACCAAAAGGAGTAAGTAACGGCATCCCAACGTTTGTACAATCTGCAAATGGTGCTCTTGTTACTGATGTTGATGGTAATCAGTACATTGATTTCGCTGGAGCGATAGGAACAATTAACGTAGGACATTGTCACCCAGCTGTTAAAGAAGCGCTCCATAAACAAGTAGATCAATACATTCATACTGGCTTTAATGTCATGATGTATGAGCCATATATTGAATTAGCAGAAAAACTTGCGGCATTAGCGCCGGGAAGTTTTGATAAGCAAGTACTATTTTTAAATAGTGGTGCAGAAGCAGTCGAGAACGCTGTGAAAATCGCTCGTAAATATACAAAAAGACCTGGTATTATCGCATTTTCTAAAGGATTCCACGGGCGTACATTAATGACAATGACAATGACAAGTAAAGTAAAACCATATAAATTTGGATTTGGTCCATTTGCGCCTGAAGTCTATAAAGCGCCATTTCCGTATGAATACCGTCGCCCAGAAGGATTAACGGAAGAGCAGTACGATAACTTTATGATTGAAGAGTTTAAGAATTTCTTCATATCAGAAGTAGCACCAGAAACGATTGCAGCTGTTGTAATGGAACCTGTTCAAGGGGAAGGTGGATTTATCGTCCCAAGTAAGAAGTTTGTGCAAGAAGTACGCAATATTTGTTCAGAACACGGCATCTTATTTGTAGCGGATGAAATTCAAACTGGATTTAGCCGTACAGGAAAATATTTCGCCATTGATCATTATGATGTCGTTCCGGATTTAATTACGGTATCTAAATCATTAGGTGCTGGTGTACCGATTAGTGGTGTTATTGGGCGCAAAGAAATTATGAATGAGTCTGCACCAGGAGAACTTGGTGGAACGTATGCAGGAAGCCCGCTAGGATGTGCGGCAGCATTAGCAGTACTTGATGTAATAGAAAAAGAGAATTTAAATAATAGAGCGATAGAATTAGGAAAGGTCGTAATAAACCGATTCGAAGAGATGAAAAATAAATATAATTGCATCGGTGATGTGCGCGGTTTAGGAGCAATGTGTGCATTTGAGCTCGTTCAAGATCGTAAGACGAAAGCACCTGATAAAACGTTAACAGCTAATTTATGCGCAGAAGCAAATAAACGCGGCTTACTTCTACTATCAGCAGGAACATACGGTAATGTTATTCGTGTGCTAATGCCATTAGTGATTACAGATGAGCAACTTGAAGAAGGATTAACAATCATTGAAGAATCATTGCAAGTCTGTTATGAGAAAGCAAATATTGCTCGTGTTTAAAAGTTAAATAATAAAACAGCAAACATTCTAGCTGACTCTATATAAAATCCAGAAAATTCACTTTATAATAAAGGTAGTGAAGTGAATCGACGGATTGGAAGTTAGGGGTGGCTAGGATGGTTGCAGAAAAGGAACGAGTGTTAATGGATTTACAAGATGTATTTGAATATGCGTTTGACGAAATTTTTGTGACTGACGAAAAGGGAATCGTTGTACGTGTAAATAGTACATGTGAAAGGCACTATCAATTGGCTGCTAAAGAGTTAGTAGGTAAACATGTAAAAGAATTGCAGAAGGATGGTATCTTTTATCCATCGGCAACGTTAGAAGTAATTGAAAAAAAGAGACCGATTGAACTCGTTCAAACGACAAAATCAGGAGAGTATTTACACGTTCGTACAAGGCCTGTTTTTGATGAAGAGGGCAATTTAAGAAGGGTGATCAGTTACTCTCGTGATCTTACAGAACTCTATCAATTACGTCAAAAGGTAGAAGAAATGGATAATCAGTTAAAAACATATAAAAAAGAATTAAGAGAAACATATGAACATGAAGGACTTATTTTTAAAAGTATCGCTATGCAAAAAATAGTCGAGACAATCAAGAAAGTATCCGTGGTAGATAGTACTGTTCTCGTTTTAGGTGAGACAGGAGTAGGAAAGAGTCGATTGGTGCGTCATTTACATGAAGTGAGTAACCGGAAGAATGAAAGTTTCTATGAAATTAACTGTGCAGCATTGCCAACGAATTTAATTGAATCAGAGCTTTTTGGATACTCAGGCGGATCTTTTACAGGTGCGAATCGTGAAGGGAAAAAGGGACTATTAGAATCAGCGCATAAAGGAACTCTTTTCTTAGATGAAATTGGTGAAATGCCGCTTGAAATTCAAGCGAAGCTTTTGCAAGTGTTGCAAGAAAAAACGTTTCGCCCTATAGGCGGAAGAGAATTAAAAAAGGTGGACGTTAGAATTGTAGCGGCAACAAATAGAGATTTAAGTATGATGGTGAAACAAGGAACATTTCGGAAAGATTTATATTATCGTCTGAATGTCATTCCCATTGTAATCCCGCCACTACGGGAAAGAACAGAAGACATTTTGCCACTTATTTATCATTATTTACAACACTTTAACGAGAAATATGGTCGGAATGTAAAATTAGCGCCTAGCACATTGCAAATGTTTGTTGGTTACCCGTGGGAAGGAAATAATAGAGAAATTGAAAATGTGATTGAGCGAATTGTTATAACTGCTGATGATATCGTTACGATAGAGGATTTGCCAATAGCGATGCAAGAATCAACAGTTGAACAGTCTGGTCAAAGTCTCTATAAAATGTTAGAAGAAGTAGAACGGAATATTATTTTGAAAGCATATAAAACATATGGATCGAGTTATAAAGTAGCGGAGTTTTTAAAAATAAGTCAATCTGCTGCCACGAGGAAAATAAAGAAACTTATAGAGGAGGAAGAGAACATTGGATAAAAAAGCGACGTTTGTAAATGTAGAGAAAAAGGCGATGTATATAAATGGTGAGTGGATTACATTGCAAGAACAAATCGAAGTAAATAATCCAGCAACGAAGGAAATATTTGCGACTGTACCAAAGGGTGGGGTAACTGAGGCAAAGCAAGCCGTTGATGCTGCACATGAAGCTTTTAAATCATGGTCTAAGTTAACAGCGGCAGACCGTGCAGTGAAATTAAAAAAATGGTTTACACTTATCGATGAAAATAAAGAAGAGATTGCAGCGATTATGACGAGAGAACAAGGAAAGCCGTTTGCAGAAGCGCTTGGTGAAGTGAATTATGCAAATAGTTTTGTCGAATGGTATGCAGAAGAAGGAAAACGCGTGTATGGTGAAATGATTCCTGCTTCTCATCCAAATAAACGTATTTTAGTTATGAAGCAACCAGTCGGAGTTATGGCAGCTATTACGCCTTGGAACTTCCCTGCTGCTATGATTACGAGAAAGGTAGCTCCGGCGCTTGCAGCAGGCTGTACAGCGGTTGTAAAACCTGCAAGTCAAACGCCGTTAACTGCGTTGAAATTAGCTGAATTAGCCCATGAAGCGGACATTCCTAAAGGTGTAATAAACATTGTAACAGGTAGTGCAAAAGCAATTGCTGATACGTGGATGGAAGATGGACGTGTTCGAAAAGTTTCCTTTACAGGATCAACGGAAATTGGGAAAGAGTTAATGGCCAGTGCTGCACAAACGATGAAAAAAGTTTCACTAGAGTTAGGTGGTCACGCACCGTTTATTGTTATGAATGATGCAGACTTAGATAAAGTAGTAGAGGCAGTAATCGGTTCGAAATTCCGTAACGCAGGACAAACGTGTATATGTACAAACCGAGTATTTGTTCAGGAAGAAGTTTACGAAGTATTCGCAGAGAAGTTTCAAAAGTCAGTAGGGCAGTTGAAAGTAGGAGACGGTTTCGGTGACGGAACGACTGTAGGACCACTTATTGACGAGAATGCAGTTTCGAAAGTACAGGAACATATTGCAGATGCTATTCAAAAGGGTGGAACAGTTTTATATGGTGGCCAAAAGGTTGCAGAGCTAGATGGACACTTTATGCAACCAACTGTAATCGGATTAGCGAACGATACGATGCTTTGTATGAATGAAGAAACATTTGGACCAGTTGCACCTGTTGCGAAATTTAAAACGGTTGAAGAAGTAATTGAACGTGCAAACAATACGCCATACGGTTTAGCAGCGTACATTTTCACGAAAGATATTAGTCAAGCATTCCAAATTAGCGAAGCGTTAGAGTACGGTATTATCGGATTAAATGATGGACTTCCATCAGTTGCACAAGCACCGTTCGGTGGCTTTAAAGAAAGTGGTATTGGCCGTGAAGGAGGTCATTTCGGTATCGAGGAATATTTAGAAATTAAATATATTTCATTAGGACTATAAGTAGTATACTAGAATCTCTATAAGGTAACAGAGAAGGAGATTCTAGTATGGTATATTGGCTATTATTACTTGTAACAATTATTTTTGAAGTAGCTGGAACAATTGCGATGAAATTATCAAACGGTTTAACAAAGTTCGTTCCAAGTGTACTTATTTTTGTATTTTACGGAATTTGTTTCAGCGTGTTCGCCATCGTTGTAAAAAAGATTCATTTAAGTATTGCTTATGCAATTTGGTCTGGTGTTGGGACGTTACTTATTACGATTATTAGTGTGTACTTTTTTAAAGAGCACATTAGCCTATTCCAAGCATTTTGTATTCTTTTCATCGTGTTAGGAGTAATTGGGCTTAAGGTTTCATCGGCATCATGAAAGCTATCTTTTGTAGAAGATAGCTTTTTTCTATTTGTGCAGTTAGCAATTAATACGACAAAATATGACAAGAAAGAGTAAAGCGTTTTGTTATGATATATATGGAATTTTGTCTTATGTGGAGGAAAGAGTATGTTAGAAAAGGTAAGTCAAATTGTTTTAATTTTTGGCATAGCTTTTAGTTTAAGTGCTTGCACTGAGACTAAAGATAGTAATGAAAGTAAACAAGAAGATGTTCAAGATAAAGTGTATAAAATAGGGGAGACAGTAGACGTAGATGGTTTGCAAGTAACTATCGATTCAGTTAAATTAGGATATCCGGATTATGATGAGGATAAAAAGAAAGAGGAGATTTTGGGGATTATTTTCAAAGTAGAAAATAATAGTAAAAAGGAAATACCTTTTGCATTTTATGAATTTGAGATTACCGATAAGAAAGGTACAAGATTTAAAGAATATAATAACCCTGATAGCTTTATTAGTAAAAAGTTAGCACCAGAAGAAAAAATTCAAGATATCATGCTATTTGACGTAGCGAAAGAAAATACGTATATCGCTACGTATAGACCAGAGTTTACGCGTGAAAATAGAACAATAAAATTTGAATTGAAACCAAATAAATAAAGAAACACATTGGATTATCCAATGTGTTTCTTTATGGTAATAAATTTAAAACGCCCAGTTACCTTTACGGAAGATAGGCTCATGTCTGCCATCAGCAGTAATACCGTCAATATCAAGCTCAGCTGATCCAATCATGAAATCTTCGTGTGTAATACTAGCGTTTGCGCCATTTTTAGCAAGTTCTTCTTTAGACATCGTTTTTCCGCCAACTAAGTTAAATGCATAAGCATTTCCGATTGCAAGGTGGCAAGATGCGTTTTCATCAAATAGCGTGTTGTAGAATAAAATATTTGTGTTTGAAATTGGTGAATCATGAGGTACTAAAGCTACTTCTCCTAAGAAGTGAGAACCTTCATCTGTTTCTACTAAATGTTTTAAAGCTTCTTCTCCAACTTCAGCTTTATAATCTACGATACGTCCGTTTTCAAATGTTAACGTGAAGTTATCGATAATGTTACCTGCAAATGCTAACGGTTTTGTACTAGATACTTGGCCGTTTACACCTGTTTTAAGTGGCATTGTAAACACTTCTTCAGTTGGAATGTTCGCCATAAATGGTACGTTCTTTTCATTTAAGCTACCAGCACCAGCCCATACATGTTTTTCTGGAAGTTCGATCGTTAAATCTGTTCCAGGACCTGTATAGTGAAGAGCTTTATAATGCTTTTCGTTTAAGTAATCAACTTTTGTATGTAATGTTTTATCGTGTTCTTTCCATGCTTCCACAGGATTTTCTAAATCAGCACGAGTAGCTTTGAAAATAGCATCCCATAGTTTTGCTTCTTGTTCTTCTGGTGCAACGTCAGGGAATACTTTCGCAGCCCATTCTTTCGTAGGAACAGAAATGACACACCAGCTTACTTTATCAGCTTGTACGTAATCACGGTATACTTTCATTGCTTCACCAGCTACTTTATGAGCTGTTGCGATACGCGTTGGTTCTACACCTTTTAATAAATCAGGGTTTTCTGCATAAATAGACATAAATGCAGCGCCTTCTTTTGCTAATTCTTCACGAGCGTGTGCTTTCCAAGATGGGAACTCAGCGAATGCTTCTTCAGGAGCTAGATCAAACTTTAAGCGTGTTAACGTCTCATCATTCCAATCCACATATACGTGTTTTGCACCAGATTTATATGCTTTTTCTGTAACGAGGCGTACAAATTGTACAGCTTCAAGAGGTGCGCTAATTGATAATGTTTGTCCTGGTTGAATATTAACACCAACATTGACTGCAAGGGCAGCATATTTCTCTAACGTTTGTTCAAATGACATATGTATAATCTCCTTTAATTTGAAAGATTTCTTACTATATATAATACAAGAAAATTCAAAAAATATATATAAATATAGCGTAAAAAGAGAGCTCAAAATATATTGAGCCCTCATCGTTATTGAATCGAAGAAGCAAACTGTTCTACGGTCGTCGTATGGTGTATGCGAACACGCTTCATTTTTAACAATTCATCGGGTTCACCTTTTGTAATGAATTTTCCGGGTTTTGTTGTCGTCGCAAATTGATAATATTTCTTCGTTTCTGCAACGACTTTATCATCTACATGACCGAATGGATAAGCAACTGCGATAACGGGCTTACCTGTTATTTTTTCTAACTTTTCTTTTGATCCTTTTAATTCCTCTTCATAGTTTGTAATTTTCGGTAAGTCTGCATGCGTCGCTGTATGAGATTGCACTGAGAAAATGCCGGAATCGACCATTTCTTTTATTTCAGAAGTAGACAGTGATCCTTCTACATCAACGTTATCAACAATCATATATTCTGTTGCTGTTGGTTTAAATGTATCGTCTTTTAGCTTTTGTAAAACATGGAATGCATTCATATTATTTTTCATACCGTCATCAAATGTAACAAAGATAGGTTTATTTACTTTATTAATATCACCCCAACGTTCAAAAGTTAGTAATGTATAGCCGTTGTCTTTTAAATATTTCATTTGGGCTTCAAAGTTAGCAGGTGATACGAATAAGTCTTTAATGCCTTGTCCGTGATAATCATCGATTGCATGGTACATAAGAACGGGAACTTTTTGCTCGAAAGTAATAGCAGATTTTGTGAGTGGAATGGTTTTCCCATCTTCTTTTATACCTATTGCTTCAATTTGAAACTCACCGCGTTTTCCTTCAAATTCTTTTATATCAAAAGGAAGTGTAAACTGTTTCTCCTTTTCTTTAGAAGAAAAAGATTTAGTGTGTTCCCTTCCATCAGCAGTACGCCAAATTTTATATTGTACTTCAGTTAAAGCATCTTTTATATCTGTCATATGAATAGTAGTGTTTGTAGATTCATGTGTAATTTGGTTATAAGAAATTTTCCCTTGTTCTTTCACGGTCTCTTCTTGTTTCTTAGTTTCTTGAACTTTTTTCTCTTTTTTAGGTTCTTGACTTACATTGTTAGTATTACAACCTGCTAAAATGGCAGATGTACATAAAGCGATTGCAGCATATTTTCTCATAAAATCACCTTCTATTGTGTATTATGTTACATACTTCTATTTAAAATCCCCACCGCTGTAAGAGAGGTGGGGATATACCCTTGTTCATCATATCATTTGAATAAAATGGATGGAATGAGAAAAGTAACAATAGATAAAAAAATCACCTTACTTCAACGAGTAAGGTGATTTTTATTAAATGAATAATCCAGCGATTGTAGCAGATAAAATAGAAGCAAGTGTTGATGCAAATAACATTTTCCAACCAAATTTCGATACGACGCTTCCTTGTTTTTCAGAAAGGGCACGGATTGTACCAACAATCGCACCAATTTGGCTAATACTCGCGAAGCTAATTAAGAATACTGTAACGATTCCAACTGTACGTGGAGATAATGTTGCTGCAACACCTTTTAAATCAAGGATTGCTACAAACTCGTTTAATACAATCTTCGTACCCATAATTCCGCCAGCTGGGATAATATCTTGAGCTGGAATCCCCATTAAGAATGCGAATGGAGCAAGTACGTAACCGAAGATTTGTTGTAACGTAACAGCATGTCCCATTGCCCCTGAAGCTGCACTAATTACGTAGTTTACAACTTCCATCACACCGATGAAGGCGATCATTAATGCTGCAACGATACCAGCTACTTTTAAACCATCAAGCGCGCCGTTAATCATCGCACCGATAAAGCTGTCTCCGAATAGCGTTCTATCAAATTTTTGAATCACTTCGTCTTCTTTTTTCGTATCAACTGGTGTTAATAACGAACAAACGATTAAGCTTGAGAATAAGTTTAGCGGAAGAGCTGCTAGTACGTATTTTGCATCTAACATCATTACGTATGATGCTGTAACAGAAGCAGAAACTGAGCTCATTGCAGAACAACAAATGATAAACATACGGTTTTTATTGAAATGTTGTAAATCATTTTTAATAACGATTAACGCTTCACTTGAACCGAAGAATACAGAGTTTACCGCATGGAACGATTCAACGCGTGGTAAACCAGTAATTTTTGAAATCGCACCGCCGACAACACGAACGATGAATGGTAAAACACCTAAATAACTAAAGATAGAAAGTAGTGCTGAGAAGAATACGATAATTAATAGTACGTTTAAGAAAAAGACAAAGTCTCTTTGAATTCCATTAAAGAGAAAATCAACACCTGTCGTACCAAGTTTAATTAGTTTGTTGAAAACTTTACCAATGAAAATAATGATTTGTTGACCAATCTTTGTGCCAAACATAAACCAACCGATTAAAATTTGAAAACCAATCATAATAGCAATTGCACGGAAGTTGATTTTACTTTTGTTGTTTGACAAAGCAAAACATAAACCTAAAACGACAAGAATACCGATAATGCTCATTACATATTGCATGTAGTTGCCCCTTTCAGAAGTTCGTATAAAGTTTGTACATAAAACGCTCGTTGTATTACTAAAAATAAAACAAAGAGGCTTTATGTCATACGTAAGATGTCTGACCTTTTAGAAAAATGGAAATAAAAAAAGACCCATATGGATTCACTTTCATCTATGAGAGAAAGCTAATCAATATGAGTCCTTTTTTGCACATAGGCTAATATTCATTAGTTTTCCCCATAGTCCAGCAATTTAAGGTTGCCGGGTAGAAACTCTCGATCCATATTATCGAGTATATATGAGGTAACATCGTCCGTATTAAATTAGTAGTAGCGTAACATTAACAGAGAACTATCGTCAATAGCTTTTTTTCTTCCAATAGAAATAGACCATATAAGTATGATAAAATGTAACGCAGTGTTATGAAAAAGAGAGGTCGGAAAATGAGTACAAAAATGACGCCACCAGTTGAAAAAAACGAGTTTATAGATGTAGTATTTGAAGATTTAACACATGATGGTGCCGGTGTTGCGAAAGTAAAAGGCTATCCTATTTTCGTTAAGAACGGATTACCAGGTGAAGAAGCGCAAATTAAAATTATTAAAGTGAAGAAAAACTTCGCATTCGGTCGTTTAATGAAGCTTCATACAGAGAGCCCATATCGTAAAGATGCCGAATGCCCAGTGTACAATCAGTGCGGCGGTTGTCAGCTTCAGCATTTAACATATGAAGGACAATTACAAGCGAAAGAAAAACAAGTACGCGACGTTATGCAGCGCATCGGAGGACTAAGCGATGTTCCTGTTCACCCTGTACTCGGCATGAAGAATCCGTGGGTATACCGTAATAAAGCACAAGTACCAATTGGAGAACGTGAAGGCGGACTTGTAGCTGGTTTCTATCGTCAAGGAACGCATGACATTATTAATATGGAATCATGTTTAATTCAAGCAGAAGAAAACGATACATTGATTCAAGAAGTAAAACGTATTTGTGAAAAACACGGTATTTCGGCGTACAACGAAGAGCGTAACAAAGGAACACTTCGTCACGTAATGGCTCGTTACGGACAAGTAACAGGGGAGATTATGCTTGTCTTCATTACTCGTACAGCAGAACTGCCAAACAAAAAAGCAATCATTGAAGAAATTGCTACGAAATTCCCAGAAGTAAAATCAATTGTTCAAAACGTAAACCCGAAACGTACAAATGTAATCTTCGGAGACAAAACGACAGTACTGTACGGATCAGAATATATTTATGACTTTATCGGCGATATTAAATTTGCGATTTCAGCACGTTCATTCTACCAAGTAAACCCAGAACAAACGAAAGTGTTATACGATAAAACGTTAGAATATGCAAAATTAGATGGCAATGAAACAGTAATTGATGCCTATTGTGGAATTGGATCAATCTCTTTATTCCTAGCACAAAAAGCGAAAAAAGTGTACGGTGTTGAAATCGTCCCAGAAGCGATCGAAGACGCAAAGCGTAACGCAGCACTAAACAACATGACAAACGCTGAATTTGGTGTAGGAGAAGCAGAAGTAGTTATTCCAAAATGGTACAAAGAAGGCGTAATCGCTGACACAATGGTCGTAGATCCACCGCGTAAAGGTTGTGATGAGGCACTACTTAACACAATCATCGACATGAAACCAAAACGCGTCGTATACGTATCATGTAACCCAGCAACATTAGCACGTGACTTAAAAGTACTAGAAGAAGGCGGATATAAGACGCAGGAAGTACAACCTGTTGATATGTTCCCGCATACGACTCATGTGGAGTGTGTAGCTTGGCTGAAGTTGGTATAATAGGAAAGCAGTTGATATAGGAAAAACTATACCATCTGCTTTTTGGTTTATTGAGAGTTTGAAATTGTATTCATAGTGAGAGGATTTGAATTTGAAATGATAGATAATTTTTGGCGTGATTTACCACGACCATTTTTCGTACTTGCACCAATGGAAGATGTGACAGACGTTGTTTTCCGTCACGTAGTAAGTGAAGCTGGTCGTCCGGACGTATTCTTCACAGAGTTTACAAACTCAGATAGCTATTGTCATCCAGAAGGTATGAAAAGCGTACGTGGTCGTTTAATTTTTACAGAAGATGAACAGCCAATGGTGGCACATATTTGGGGAGATAATCCTGAATATTTCCGTCAAATGAGTATTGGTATGGCAGAGTTAGGATTTAAAGGTATTGATATTAATATGGGCTGTCCTGTACCGAACGTAGCATCAAGAGGAAAAGGTAGTGGCCTTATTCTACGTCCAGACGTTGCGGCAGAACTTATTCAAGCTGCAAAAGCAGGCGGACTACCTGTCAGCGTAAAAACAAGACTTGGCTTTAAAGAATTAAGTGAGTGGGAAGATTGGTTAACGCATATTTTCAAACAAGATATTGCAAACCTTTCTATTCACTTACGTACAAGAGAAGAGATGAGCCAAGTAGATGCACACTGGGAGCTAATTCCGGAGATTAAAAAATTACGTGATCGTATTGCACCAAATACGCTCCTAACGATAAACGGAGACATTCCTGACCGTAAAACTGGGCTGGAACTTGCTGAAAAATACGGTATTGATGGTGTTATGATTGGACGAGGCATCTTTAAAAATCCATTTGCCTTTGAAAAAGAACCAAGAGAGCATAGTAGTAAAGAACATCTAGATCTTTTAAGACTACAGCTCGATCTTCAAGATCAATATGCAGAAGTATTACCACGCTCTATCACAGGACTACATCGCTTCTTCAAAATTTATGTAAAAGGCTTCCCTGGAGCTGCTGAATTGAGAAATCAGTTGATGAGTACGAAGTCGACGGATGAAGTGCGTACATTGCTTAATCAGTTTGAGGCGAGTGTTAGTGAGACACAGGGGAGTGAAACTGTGTAACTTTTGAAAGTTAGAAGGGATGGAGTGTAGCAATTTTATCCCGCATTAACGAGCAGTAAGACCCCCACCTCAAAATTCAGCGGAAGCAAAGAAGTTAGGTGGGGGTCGGACTGCCCATAAAAGCCTGATTGGTTCAACTAATAATAAGTGGGGGATGAACAAAACCCCCACTTATTAAATAAAGTTTCACTTTATTACGCCTATAATTGGAGGCTATGTAAATGTTAAGTGATCAGACGAGATATTCTAGGCTCGCAAATATAACAAAAATAATAAATACAAAATTAGAACTACGTGAAGTATTGCAGCGTGTAACAATGGCGATATCAGAGGAGATTGTTAGGTGTGACGCTGTTGGAATTTATTTACCTGAAGAAGATGGAACATTTAGAGGGTTTGCGGGAAAACCAGAGACCATAAATGGCGTAACGCTCGATACGCAGGTAATTGATCCTGAAATAGACTTACTGGCAAAAGAAGTTATTGAAACTAAAAAAACGATCTATATTCCTGATACCTCAAAGGATTATCGACCGGATCCGAGACCAGTCGATGCGTTCAAAATTAAGTCTTTATTAGCTCTGCCTATCTCATTTGGGCAAGAGTTATTTGGTCTTGTTTTTTTATTTGATTATGGAGTTCCAATGAACTTAACAGATTCAGAAATTCAAAGTGTTGAAGCTTATGTAAATATGGCGGCGGTCGCCATTCAAAACGCAAAAAATTTAACCCAAAAAGAAAATCTTATTGCCGAGAAGCAGCTGTTACTAAATGTTACCCGTGATTTATCAGTGTGTTCCTCGGTACAGGAGATTTTTGATAAATGTTTTTTTTACTTAGGACAGATTTTAGAGAGTAAAAACATGGCTGCCCACCTTTTAGACCGGCTAGATAAAACAACGATTAAAACAACGAAATTAAGCGCGGACTGTGATTGGGCAGAAACTGACTGGATGGAGAAAACCTATGAAGCCAAGCTTCGAAAGGTTATTCAAACAAAAAATATAGATAGTAAGGGCCTACTGATGCTGCCATTAGTTTCGATGGGAGAAGTATTAGGGGTAATCGTCGTTGGTAAAGGGGCAAAAGCTCATAATTACGATGCTTCCCGAATTCAACTGGCAAAGTCTATCGTTGATGCTACAGCTCCTACGTTTTCAAACTTGTTATATATGGATCAACTTGAAAGTATGGTGGAAGAAAGAACGAGAGAACTAGCTGTTGCTAATGAAAAAGTTACAAGTGTGATTGAAAGTATTACGGATGGATTCTTGACTTTGAATAATAAATGGGAATTTACGTACGTAAATAAGCATCAACATTTCCCGCAAGGAAAAACAGCAAAAGATGTATTAGGTAAGAATATATGGGAGGTCTTCCCAAGTAGCATCGATACAGTTATATATAAGGAGCTTCATCGTGTAATGTCAGAGCGAAATACAGTTCATTTCGAATTTCTTTCTACCTCTGATGAATATTGGTATGAAGTTATTGCATATCCGTATGATGATGGCATTTGTTGTATTTGTAAAAATATAACGGAAAAAAAGCAATATGAGCAGGAATTGAAAAGGTTATCCAACATAGAGTTAATAGGGCAAATGGCAGCAGGTATTAGCCACGAGATTAGAAATCCAATGACAACAGTACGAGGATTTTTGCAGTTATTAAAAGAAGAGAACAACTATGAGAAACATAATAACTACTTTAATTTAATGGTTGAAGAACTTGATCGTGCCAATTCTATTATTACTGAATTTCTCTCAATAGGTAATACAAAGAAATCAGATTTGCAGATGTTAGATTTAAACTCAATTATCCGTGATATTATTCCTTTAATAAAGATTGATACGCATAATCAAAATAAATATATTCAAGTCGATACAAATGACGTTCCAGAATTACTCTTAAATCGTAATGAGATCAGGCAATTATTAATGAACCTATACCGTAATGGCTTAGAAGCGATGAGTACAGGGAAAACTCTAACCATTAGCACCTATAAAGAAGGGCAAAAATGTGTGGTGCTTGCAGTGCGGGATGAAGGGAATGGTATCAGGCCTGAAGTATTAGAGAAACTGGGGACTCCATTTTACACAACCAAAGATAATGGAACTGGATTGGGATTAGGCGTATGTTATGCCATTGCTGCCCGTCATAATGCAAAAATAGAAATTCAAACAGGATCCGAAGGCACTACCTTTTTTGTTAAATTTAATTATGAAAATAATAAAAACTAATCTTATTTAGATTAGTTTTGTTGAACTGTATTACAAATATTTATATTTGAGTAGTATAAAAAAATGGACAAACCTATATTAGATTTGTCCATTTTTAAGTGTGTTAATTAATAGTAAAGCCCCAACCATAATTTCGCACGGTTATTCCATCCCTTTTTGCTTTATTAATATCATCCTCAAAGGAAGGTGCTATCCCACTACCAACTAAAATACCTTTTACAGTATTTAATTTTAATTCTTTTTTACATAGTTTAATATAATGTTTAATTTGATTTAAAGCGTTTCTATCAATAGGTCCTTTCTTAATTTCTACTACAATAAATTCGTTATTAGTAGTATCTCTTAATAACAAATCTAAACGTGATTCATCTGAGAAGATATGTTGTGATTTTTCAATTTTATAGTTTACATCAAGTATTGAAGGGTTAGAAATGATGAATTTCTCGATATCTCTTTCTAAAATTTGAAATACTTCTTCAGCGGTTAAAACTCTATTAGTAAGTCTACCCTTGGACTCATTTTGCTCAATTAAATCTAACAATAAATTGATATCAGATGGATTCAATTCTTTCCAAGTACGAAGAGCAGAAGAAATTGCACTTAATAAAGATTGATTAGGATTAAGGTTTGCAGGTCTGGATAATTTACTCAATAATTCAGGGGTAATTTCCAAAGGAACTTGAAGGGCTTTAGATTGAATAGGATTTCCAAACGCAATACATTCGCTTGGTGTTAGTTGGTGTATCTCTTTCTTTAGGTGGGGATTATCATATTTATTCATGATTAAACGATTCTGTTTGATATCTTTTACAATCACGACTTCTTCGACCAGATAATATGCGGTTATATAGCGCTTGTTATGTATTGTTTTATGAAAGAATAGAAAATCTCCCTTTTGTACTTTTTGGAGTTTGTCGGTATTAGCCCCTGACTCTCCATATGTATATTCTGTTAGCATCGGGTCCTCATGTCCGAAATTTCGTTCAGCATCTTTATAACCAATTAGATAATTCATTATTGATTCCCTCCTATATGAACTCTAGTATCATTATAATCCAATTGGTTTTAAATAGATAATTTAAAGTGCCTAAAAGCATATGTTGCTGTTTTAAAATCATCTCCACAAGCATTAATCCATCTAAGACTACAAAACCTTCCCCTAAAGTGTTAAAGTAGTAATTTGACGACATTCATTTACACATGCTAAAAGCATTATGATAATCAACATTTCAGGAGGAAACCCAATGGCAATGAGCAATAACGATATAT
>NZ_JAKUFF010000026.1:0-52979 GCF_022663305.1 Bacillus cereus group sp. BfR-BA-01408
CAATATAAAGTCCCATACCAGTAGATTCTCCGAATGTACGACCGTTTTTCCCAGTGTAAAACGGTTCGAATACTCTTCGAATATCTTCTTGCGGAATACCAACACCTTCATCACGAACTTCTAAAATAATATCTTTTCCGTTTCGGTAAGCGGATAAGAATACTTTCTTTCCGCGCTCACCAGAGTAACGAACAGCATTTGTCATTAACTGATAGATGATAAATTTTAGCCATTTCGCATCAGAGGCAACCTTTAAATCAGAATGAACTTCTAAAACAGGGAAGACCCCGTTTCGAATGAATAGTTCTTTTAATCCATTAATATTTTTTGTTACCGTGTCTTTTAATGAAATCGTCTCAACATGGAAGTCTTCATGGAAGTTATTTAACCTTGCCATGTATAAAGCCATATCGAGTCCTTGATTTAATCGTTCTAATTCTTTTTTGAATTTCGGAATTAAATGTTCATCTTCCATTTCGAGCACCATAAGCTGCATAACAGAAACGGGTGTCTTCATTTGATGCACCCAGTGGTTAATAAATAATTGATGTTCTTGCTGTTTTACTTCGTACGATTGTAGTTCTTTTTGGAATAGACGATACTGCGTGCGCACGAGTTCATTTACACCGTGAGGCATCGGAGCAGTTGCTCTTTCAATAAATGCATCTTCCATTTTTTCTGGTTGTTCACTTAATCTATGGTACATTCTACGATTGCGAACGTAACGGTAAGCGAGGAAACAAATAAATAAGTATAAGCTTAAAACGACGAAGTAAAATTTATTATTTTGAAATCCATCTACTGCATCATAAAGAACGAAAATGATACCGAAGTTTAATACGTACAGTAGAAAAAATGCAAAATGATCACGTAGAAATAGCTTCATGCTTATTCACTCCAAGTTGCGTTAAAACGATACCCAAGTCCGCGCACTGTTTCAATAGCATTTTCAATACCAAGCTCATTGAACTTTTTACGAAGACGCGTAATGTTTACGTTTAATGTGTTTTCTTCAACAAAGCTCTCGTCATCCCAAAGCGCAGCTAACAAATCTTCACGGCTCGCTGTACGAGGGAATTTAGATAATAACATTTCTGCTAAAATAGCTTCTTTCTTCGTTAAAAGAACTTGCTCAGATCCAAAATGAATTTCTGGACGTTCAGGGAATAATTTTAATCCTTCTACTTCAACGATACGTTCAGAAATGTTTGGTGCATAATCACCGTAAATGCGGCGTAATTGACCTTTAATTTTCGCCATTACAACGTCGTAGTGGAACGGTTTCGTAATATAATCATCCGCACCGCTTTCAATCGCCATAATTTGTTCCATCTCACCAGCACGTGCTGAAATGAAAATAATTGGACAAGTAGATTCATGACGTATTTGACGGCACCAGTAGAATCCATCGAATTTCGGTAAGTTTACATCAAGTAAAACAAGATGTGGTTTCACTGTGTTAAACGATTCCATAATATCATCAAAGTTTTCAGTAACAACAGCGTCGTAACCGTACTTTTGAATATGAGATTGCAGTAATGATGAAATATTTGGATCGTCTTCAACGATTAAAATTTTATACATATGTATATTCCTCCTAAAAAAACAATTGTAGCTATAGTGTATCATGTGTTTCAAGTCTTTTCATTAAGTTGAAAGATAAGCTAGTAAACAGTATATGTCAAAAGCGTAGAAAGTAAAAAGGGCTTCTTATATAATTGACAATTAACCGAAATCATTTTAACATTTAGATAAATATCTAAATGTCTAATTAGTGAAGGGAAGAAAGACATTGAATCAAGCATTTAAAGCATTAGCAGATCCAACAAGGCGAAAAATTTTAGATTTATTAAAAGAAGGTGATTTAACCGCTGGTGAGATTGCTGAACATTTCAATATGACAAAGCCAAGTATTTCACACCACTTAAACGCACTTAAAAATGCTGAACTTATTCAAGATGAAAAAAAAGGTCAGTTCGTTATGTACTCTCTAAACACAACTGTATTTCAAGATTTATTAACTTGGGTGTTTACGTTTACGAATAAGGGGGAAGAGGGGAAATGAGAAAACATGTATTTCCGTTATTATTAATTGCTTTAACGATTATTGCATGGTGCGTTGCTTGGCCGAATTTACCAGAAGAAGTTCCGAGTCACTGGAATGTTTCGGGTGAAGTAGATGGACATATGTCTAAAATGGGAGGTATGATTTTTGATGTGGCAATTATGGTTTTTATATATGCTTTATTGACTGTATTGCCTAAGATAGATCCGAAGTATAAGAATTATGATAAGTTTTCTAAGGGGTATAATGTAATAAATTATAGTGTATTGATCTTATTATTTTTAGTAAATATCATTGGAATTGGAGCTGGATTAGGTTATGACATTCCAATGAATAGTACACCGCATATTCTTGTTGGTCTTTTATTTATAGTTATAGGTAACTATTTACCACAATGTAAACCAAATTACTTTGTAGGTATAAAAACACCGTGGACATTAAGTAACGAGGAAGTATGGAGAAAGACACACCGTTTTAGCGGAAAAGTGTTTGTTGTATTAGGGGTTATTATGATTTTAAGTATTTTTGCCCCCGTAGCGTGGAAAGGTTTCCTAATCATTGGAATTATTGTCGGGGCAGTAGGATTAACGATGGGATATTCTTATGTTGCTTATAAAAAAGAACTAAAAATGTAAACAAAGCAGCTTTTCCTTTCAAGGAAAAGCTGCTTTGTTTTTTTATCACTTCTTCAAAACCGGTATCCAAATTTCACTTTTAAAGTTTGGAGAGGATGTATCTTTCTGTTCATTCCACAATATTTCCGGTCCTTCCGCTAGTTCATAGTTTGAGGAAGGAAACCATTCGGAATAAATACGGCCCCATACGTTTTGTAATGTTTCAGGAAATGGGCCGACAGCTTCAAATATAGCCCACGTTGAAGCTGCGACTTCAAGTTGCGCGAATTGCTCTGGACAATCTTTAGTTGTGGCTACTCCAATGTAGTGATCGAGTTCGCCTTTTTCCTCCATTCTGCCTTCAGAAAAGTTAGTAGAAGCACTAATGATTCCATTCGGTGCCATGTTTGAAAGTGACTTTAACGTTTGAATGGACTTTGGATTTAAACTTTTCCACATAGAAGCAATTTCTTCATTTACACCGTTAAATACAATCGGTACTCGTTTTGTAATACCTATAATTCGAAATGGTTCTTTTTCTTCAATTCGATAGTTCATTTCGTTTCCTCCTTGGATGGATAATTGGAAGGTCATTGGTGAATAGGCTTTTAAGGAATGACTACTATTTCGGGCCTCTGAAGGTGTTATGCCGTGTAAGTTTTGAAAGGCGCGAGAGAATGAATCTGGTGAGTTGTATCCATATTTGATAGCGACATCAATGACTTTTGCATCGCTATTTTTTAGTTCAAAAGCAGCGAGAGTAAGACGTCTACAACGAATGTATTCTGATAGTGATATGCCAGCTAGGAAAGAAAACATTCTTTTGAAATGATATTCCGAGCAGTAAGCTAGCTTCGCAACTTTTTTAAAATTAATTTCATTTGTTAAGTTGTTTTCGATATAGCGCATTGCAGCATTCATATTTTTAAGTGAATCCATATTATGACCTCCTCTGTACATAGAATAGCAGGAACGAAATAGCTCCACCCGACATTTCGTGCACAACTTTGTAGGGTACATTTTGTACCTTACAAAATTGTAATGTTCCTGTAAGGAGAATGAATGGATGGCATGATATCCCAATGTTATAGTAACAAAGTACTTTGATTCATTAGGTTAAATTTTGATTTCTTTGCTTACCGGTCTTACATAACTGTCATGTTTGTGTAAGAAACATCGATAGTGGAAAAAGTAGAGAATGTATATAGTGAAAATAGAGAATAGATGAAATGAGGGATGTCGAGATGAAAACAGTGTTAGAAGCAAAAAATATTGAAAAAGTGTATGACACGGGTGGTAATAAATTTGCAGCGTTAAAAGGTATTAACTTACAAGTAAAAGAAGGTGAGTTCGTTGGAATTATGGGACCTTCTGGTTCTGGTAAGACAACTTTACTAAACGTTCTTTCTACAATTGATAATGCGACGAACGGTGAAATTTTAATTGATGGAAAAGATATCGTGAAAATGAATGATGATAAGTTAGCGTTATTCCGCCGCGATCATTTAGGTTTCATTTTCCAAGATTATAACTTATTAGATACGTTAACTGTAAAAGAGAACATTGCGTTACCTCTTGCGTTATCAAAAGTGAAAGCGAGTGAGATTGATCGCCGCGTTCTTGAAATCTCAAAGAAATTCGGTATTGATCATATTTTAAGTCAGTTCCCATATCAAGTATCTGGTGGACAGAAGCAAAGATGTGCGGCATCACGTGCAATCGTTACAAATCCAAGTATGATTTTCGGGGACGAGCCGACTGGAGCGCTTGATTCTAAATCAGCAACAGATTTACTTGAAAGTATGAAGTCGCTAAATGAATATGACAACTCTACAATTTTAATGGTAACGCACGATGCGTTTGCGGCAAGTTACTGTAAACGAGTTATTTTCATTAAAGATGGTGAGTTATATAAAGAATTGCACCGCGGTGAATTAACGCGTAAACAGTTCTTCCAACAAGTCGTTGACGTAATGTCTTCTATTTCCGGAGGTATGGCTGATGACCTTATCTAGCATTGCCCTCCGCAACATACAGCGGAACTTTAAAGACTACTTTGTATATTTTGCATCTATGATTTTTAGTATCGTTATTTACTTTACATTTAAAGCACTGCAATATAATTCACAAATGGAAAAAGCTGCGGAAGCTTCTAAAAAAATTAGTGGAGCTTTCCAAGTTTCCAGTGTCATGCTAATTATATTCGTAGCGGTGTTCATTATATATTCAAACGGTTTCTTTACAAGGAAACGTAAAAAAGAAGTTGGATTATATTCCTTATTAGGTATTCGTAAAAGACAGATCGGTAAAATGCTCTTTTATGAAAATATGTTAATGGGATTAATGTCTTTAATTATCGGAATTGCGATTGGTAGCGTCCTTTCGAAATTATTCCTTGAACTGCTAGTAAGTATGATGGGATTAAACTTAAACGTTCATTTTGAAGTACCGATAGCTGCCATTATTGATACAGCACTTATTTTCTTTGTGATTATTTTGTATACATCACTTCAAGGATATCGTTTAATTTATCGCTTTAAGTTAATTGAACTTTTCCGTGCAGAACGTGAAGGAGAAGCAATGCCAAAAGGATCTGTCATTATGGCATTCATTTCAGTTGTCTTAATCGGTTCAGGTTATTTCTTAGCATTAATGTTCATGAAGGCAGTTAAATATGCAGACTTTATGGCAGTTGCACTTTATATTTTACTAGCAACAGTATTAGGTACGTACTTACTATTTATGTTCTTTACAGTATTCGTATTGAAACGTGCAAGAACGAATAAATCATCGTTTTATAACGGTATGAATATGGTAACGACGTCACAGCTACTATATCGTATTAAAGGAAATGCAAAGTCACTTGCGACAATTTCTATTTTAAGCGCGGTAACATTAACGGCAGTTGGTACATCAGTTACGATGTATTACAACACATTTACACAGTCAAAAGCAGTTGCACCTTACAGTTACTCTTATGAGAAAAAAGATGCAGAGCTTGATAAGAAAGTAAATGCGATTTTTGCAGAAGAGAAGAAAAATCACCCGATCAAAGATCAATTTGAAATTGAGACAGTTCCTGTAAAAGGGAAGTTTGAAGGAGACAAAGTTGATTTCATTCTTAACATGAACTATAGGATTTCAGAGAAATATCAGTTTATGTCTCAGTCAGAATTTAATAAATTTGCTAAAAAAATCGACGCAGAAACAGTGAATGTAGCTGCTGGTGAAGCATTTATATATGATAGTTCGTATATGGAAGGGCATGAGTTTAGTCCAACATATAAAGGAAATAAAACGGTATTCCAAATTGGAAATGAAACGAAGACATTAACAATCAAGGATGCAAATAATACTGCAATTACAAACTTAGGTGAACTAGTTGTTGTCGTTTCAGATGAAATGTATGAACAAGCGAAGCAAGCATTTGGAACACGCGTTGTAAAAAATATTGATGTAAAAGATGAAAAAGATAGTAAAGTGTTAACAGAAAAATTAACAAAAGTGATGCCAGCTGGTGAATCAGAAATGGTACTATCATTTAGAGATTTCTACACTGGTTTCCATATGGGGCTTGAAGGAACAGGACTAATGATGTTTATTGGAATGTTCTTAGGTCTTGTATTCTTACTAGCAACAGGTTCTATCATTTACTTTAAACAATTAACAGAAGCAAATGCTGATCGTGAGCGTTATGTTGTACTTCACAAAATAGGGGTCACAAAACAAGAAATGAAAAAAGCTATCGCCAAACAAGTAAGCTTTATCTTTGCAATTCCGTTAGTGATTGGAATTTTGCACAGCTTATTTGCACTAAAAGGTTTAGCAACACTAATACAATTTGAAATTATGATTCCGCTTCTAATTAGTATCGGAGTATACGGTGTTATTTATATTGGATATTACTTCTTAACGGTTCGTTCTTATTATAAGATTGTGAGTGCGAAGTAATAAAGGAGCAGCTATCGCTATAGGCGATAGCTGTTTTTTATTCTTCATAAAATCTTAAGAAATCTCCTCAATTTTTGTTAAGAAACGATAGTTATACTTAGAAACAAGTTAAAAACTATTGAACGAATGGGGAGATGGTTACATGCAACTCATAACATTCTTACACGAATTTATTAAACATCCGAAACATACTGGTGCAATTGCGCCAAGTTCAAAAATATTAGCAAGAAAAATGGTAGATGTAATTGATTTTCATAGAGCGAAATGCATCGTAGAGTTAGGGCCTGGTACAGGGGTTTTTACGAAGGAGATTATGAAGAGAAAAAAGAAGGAAACAATATTTCTTCTTATTGAAATTAATGAAGTGTTTTGCAAAGAGTTAAAGAGAAAGTTTAAAGATGAGCAGAACGTCATTGTTGTACACGGTTCAGCTGAAAATATAAAGAAGTATATGGAAGAGTTCCATATAGAATGCGTGGATTATGTCTTATCGGGATTACCTTTTACCTCTTTACCAGAAGAAGTTTCAAAACGTATTTTAAACAATGTAATGGAATCGATACATGAGAATGGTAAATTTATTACCTTTCAATATTCACTTGTGAAAAAAGGATTTATACAGCATTTCTTCCCTGAAATTACACTAGAAAAGGTGTGGCTCAATTTCCCACCAGCGTACGTCTTTAGCTGTAAAAAAGAGCTAAGGAGAGCATATGCATAATGGAATTACATGAATTATTATCTTATATTGAACAATACGGTTATTGGGCTTTATTTTTCTGTTTATGGTTAGGTATTATCGGTATGCCAATTCCAGACGAAATGATTGTAATGAGCGGTGGTTTTGTATCATCACTAGGGATATTAAGTGTCATTCCTGCGTTTTTATTAACATATTTAGGTGTTGTATCTGGGCTTTCTTTAGGTTATATATTGGGGAAAATATTTGGTACAAAAGTACTTCATAAGCTAATGAAAAAGAAAAAGGCGAAATATCTTTTGAAATCTCAACAAATGGTAGAGAAATATGGTCATTATGCGTTAGTTACAAGTTACTTCATACCGGTTGTAAGACATATCGTACCGTATGTAGTTGGGATGAATAATATGTCATTTAAGATGTATGCTTTGTATTCTTATACGACAGGATTTGTTTGGACACTCGTTTACTTTATGCTAGGTTCTTTATTTGGGAAACATATTGAAAGTATTGTCGCAGTTGCGATAGAGTATGGTGTGTATTTTGGCGTAATTGTCGTTTTGATTGGCAGTTTGTTTTATGTAAAAAGAAGTGCAGTAGTTAGTAAATAGAGGAGGCTGTTCCAAAATACATTTTTGGACAGCCTCTTTTGTTGTCTCTACTGTCAGTTTTTGTCGGTAAGTCGATATATTGAAAAAATCGTTGATATATTTTGAGTTGTGTTCGATATATTTGAAAAATCGTCGATATAATTTCATGTACCTAGATGTGATGCCAAATTTCTTCTGCATTAAGAAAAAGTTAAGAAACTGTACGAGTTTTTATTAAGAAATGCGCTCTATACTTAGAAATGTCATAAATAAAAACATAATGAAAGGCGGAATATAGATGAAAAGATTTATTTTTGGAGCAATGATTGTTATTGTAGCAGGAGCGGCATATTTATTAAATGGGAGTGCTGCAATTGATCGAATGAATCCGTTTATTGATTTAGAGAATCATTACGCAATTATTGATAATGATGGAAAAGAATTAGGCGGAAATAAAGGCCGTGAGTATACAGTGAAAGCCTATGATGAGAAAGGCGAGTCAAAAGAAGTTACGATTAGTGAGGTTGATGAGTTACCGAAAGGTTCGTATTGGCACGTAATTACAAGAGGGAAGTTTTTACATGATAAAGTGCAAGTAACGATAGATAAAATTCCTGATGGTGCGAAGGTAAAGTTAGGATTGTAAGTATAAACCCGATTCTTGATGAGAGAATCGGGTTTGTTATTTTATAGTAAAATAGAGAGGGGAGGAGTGAGAGTGATGCTACTCATTGTTAGTCTTATATTAATTGGGATTATGTGTAGTATGAGGATAGTATCTTTACATATGATAGAACGCCAAAAAATAGAAGAACGATATGTATATTGTCCAAAATGTGATACGAAAATTAGAAAAGGGAATTCTGCTCCTTTTTGTTCGAAATGTAATTTAATATTTTAACTATATTAAATCCAAAATCATAAGAATTGATTTTGGATTTTTCTTTTTAAGAAAATATTAAGAAACCCCATTACTATTTGTTAAGAAAATGTATTTATACTGAATTCTGTTGCTTAAAGAGAACATCACGAATTATAACAGGAGGTACAGATAGATGAAAATAATGTTAGAAGCGAAAGGGATTTCGAAAATATATGATACAGGCGGAAATACGTTTGAAGCGTTGAAAGATATTCATCTGCAGGTGAAAGAAGGAGAGTTTGTCGGGATTATGGGACCGTCTGGTTCTGGTAAGACGACGCTTTTGAATGTCCTTTCTACTATTGATACGGCTTCAAAGGGTGAGATTTTAATTGACGGAAAAGATATTGTGAAGATGAATGATGATGAATTGGCACTATTTCGCCGTAATCATTTAGGATTCATTTTTCAAGATTATAACTTATTAGATACGTTAACAGTGCGAGAAAATATTGCTCTGCCGCTCGCTTTATCAAAGGTGAAGGCGAAAGAAGTAGAATCTCGCGTTGAGACGATTGCGAAAAATTTTAGAATAGATCATATTTTAAATCAGTATCCGTATGAAGCGTCAGGTGGACAAAAACAACGCTGCGCAGCATCAAGAGCGCTTGTAACAAATCCAAGTATGATTTTTGGAGATGAGCCAACCGGTGCGCTTGATTCAAAGTCAGCGACAGATTTATTAGAAAGTATGAAGACATTGAATGAAAAAGATTTTGTGACGATTTTAATGGTAACGCACGATGCGTTTGCGGCAAGTTATTGTAAACGAGTTGTATTTATTAAAGATGGAAAGTTATATAAAGAATTACATCGTAAAGGGATGACACGAAAACAGTTCTTCCAGCAAATTATGGATATGATGTCTTCCATATCTGGAGGTGCGACAAATGAGCTTATCTAGCATTGCACTTCGTAATATAAAACGAAATTTTAAGGATTATTTTATATACTTTGCCTCTATGATTTTTAGTATTGTCATTTATTTTACGTTTAAGGCGTTGCAATACAATTCACAAATAAGTAAAGCCGGAGATAACATCGGACGAGGATTCCAACTTGCGAGTGTCATGCTTATTATTTTCGCTGCGATATTTATTATATATTCCAATGGTTTCTTTACACGAAAGCGAAAGAAAGAGATAGGTCTTTATTCTTTACTCGGTATTCGAAAGAAAGAAATAGGTAAAATGCTTTTTTATGAAAATATGTTAATGGGTTTATTATCATTAGTAATCGGAATTGTAATTGGTAGTTTACTTTCAAAAGGGTTCCTAGAGTTATTTTTAAATATGTTAGAGCTACATGTAAATGTTCATTTTGAAGTGCCAATTGGAGCGGTTATAGATACAGCAGCTATTTTTTGTTTTATTATTTTATACACGTCGTTTAAAGGATACCGCGTTATTTATCAATTTAAGTTAATCGAGCTATTCCGTGCAGATAACGAAGGCGAAGTCATGCCGAAAGGTTCTAAAATAATGGCTATCATTTCTTTATTATTAATTGGATCAGGTTATTTCTTGTCAGTAACGGCTATTAAAAATTCGAACAATGATAACTTTATGCCACTTGCACTTTACATTTTATTAGCAACAGTACTTGGAACGTATTTATTATTTATGTTCTTTACAGTCTTTGTATTAAAAAGAGGGCGAAACAAAAAATCTTCATTCTATAACGGAATGAAAATGGTGACAACATCTCAATTACTATACCGCATTAAAGGAAATGCAAAATCGTTAGCGACAATTGCAGTATTAAGTGCAGTAACGTTAACAGCGGTTGGAACTTCTGTAACAATGTATTACAACACGTATATACAGGCAAAGAAATATAAACCAGTTAGTTATTCATATGAACTGAAAGATACTCATGTGGATCGTAAAGTAAATAAGATTTTAAAAGAAGAAAAGACTGAAGTCATTCATCAATATGAGTTAGAGACGGTAAAAGTAATAGGAGAATATGGTGATGGAACTTCATTACAATCAAGAACAACAGAAATTATCGCACAATCATCATTTAATACAATCGCAAAATATTTAAATGAAGAAACTGTAGATTTAAAGAAGAACGAGTTGTATGCATTTGATGGCATGTACAGTGAAGGTAAGAGAGATAGTGGCGTATATAAAAATCGAAAAGCTACATTCCCAATTGGAGAAGTAGCACCAGTACAAGTGAAAGATGTACAAGCACAAAACATTACAAACTTATATGAACTTCTAGTTGTTGTTCCAGACGAAGTATATGAGCTAGCAAAGAAGACAATTGGCTCTCATACCGTGAAAAATATTGATGTGAAGGACGAAAGAAATAGTAAAGTATTAACAGAGAAATTAAAGAAAGTAATACCGGAAGAAGATGCAGAAGGTAAAGAACAATTTAGTGATTTCTACACTATTTTCCGTGAAGGCATTGAAATATCAGGTTTAATGATGTTTAGTGGTATGTTCTTAGGACTTGTATTTTTACTTGCAACAGGATCTATCATTTACTTCAAACAATTAACAGAAGCACATGCAGATCGTGAGCGTTACATCGTTCTTCGAAAACTCGGTGTCACGAGAAAAGAAATGAAAAAGGCAATTGCAAAACAAATGAGATTTAACTTCTTCATTCCTTTAGTAGTTGGTATATTACACACTTTATTTGCGCTGAAAGGATTAGCGACAGTTATTCCATATGAAATTGCAGTTCCGTTATTAATTAGCATCGGTGTGTATAGTGTTATTTACATTGGTTATTATTACGTAACGATTTGTTCTTATTTTAGGATTGTTAGTAAATAAAAAATGGATTCAAACTAAAAAAAGCGTAAGAGAACATAGTGTAAATTATGCTCTTTTACGCTTTTTTATCATTATTTATATCCTAAAATATGCTCAATCTCATGCAAACTTAATTTACTTGCCTTAGCAATCGTTTCAAGTGGTATACCAAGATCATACATACTTTTAATCATTTGAATTTTTCCTTGTTGAACCCCTTCTTTTCGCCCTTTTTCTATACCTTGTTCTAAGCCCTTTGCTAAGCCTTTTTCCATGCCTTTTTCCATGCCCCTTTTCATACCTTCTGTCTCTGCATGGGCGAATTTTGCGGCCTCATCCATTAAAACTTTCTCCCTTGCGTCATAGGCTTGTCGGAAAGAGGAATCTTGACTCATACGTTCCCACTTGTTTATTGCTTTTTGTAAAATAGGATCTCGGTTCATAGCAATATCCTCCAATGTTTTAGTTAAGTGTTCATCCTCATTTGCTGAAAGCAATAAAAGCCAACGAACAAATGGATCTTTCCACGGATTTACTTTTTCTTCATTGTATCTAATAATAACTAGAGTATGCAAACAAGCCATTCTTCTATTTTTGAGTAGTATTGTTAGAATGTCACAGGCAAGCATATCTATGTTATACTCTAGTGAAATTGAAAAGTTTATCCGACTTTAATGGGCAGTAAGACCCCCACCGATTAAAGTTTCACTTTATATTGGGATGAAGATGATACATATGCAAACAGATATTTTGAAACTATTAGATAGAAAACAAAGTAACTATGAATTCTTCCAATCAGTAGCCGCTGCAATAAAGAAAAAAGATCCAACCATTATCGTGAATAAGGATTGTAATACGCACTGGAACATTTGAGCGCAATTCACCATTTAAGCTCTGTATTATTTATCTCGCATTAACGGACAGTAAGACCCCCACCTCAAAATGCAGCGGAAGCAAAGAAGTTAGGTGGGGGATGAAGAGAAAAACCACTGAATAAAGTTTCACTTTATTCATGCCAGTTAGCCCATTTAGTATTTAACATATTTTTTTCTTCTTCTGAAATTATATTGTCTTTATACCAAGGCAGATGTTTACATGTAAAATTATCAGCTACCCTTACGGCATTATAAAAACCGTTACTAATAAATTTTTTATTGTAAACAGCAAAAGTCGTATCAATCCCAGCGTTGAAAACTTTAGGGTTATTGTATTTAGTTATAGGAAAAAGCCAATACTGCATTTCCCATTCTGTTACTGTACATTCCTCGTTTGACATGAGGTCCCAGTTGAAATTAGGCGTAGGTATAATGTCTAAAGCAAGTCCGGCTTTAAAGAGTGAAAGCTCAATTGTTAATTGCTTTAAATACTCTAAAAAGTTATCTGGCATTTTTTCATTAAAAGATAAATCAGGATCAGTTACAGCAAAGAAATCTGGAAGTAAATCGAAAAAATAGGGAATTACAAAAAAACGTGGCCCATAGTTCTCTGCATTCTTTACTAAATTATATTTAGTTGATATTTGCTCATAAAAAGCAAGCAAAGCAGGAGCGGTTGAATTATTATCCCAAATCCATATATCTTCATTTTTTATCTTTTTGTTTTCTAATTGTTTTAACATATTTTTTACATAAGTGACATTATTGAAGGCTATCACTATTATAGGAATGTTGGAATTATATTTTAAGTTTTCTATATTAGAAAGACTTAGTTCGTTCTTACATTCGAACATGATTTATAACACCTCCCAGCAAAAATAAAATACACTGCATTAGAAACAACATTCCAATATATGCGTAAGTAAGAGGAATGGAAGCGGTGTGCGGCCTATATATGATGGAAGTAGGAAAAGCAGTTTTGTTAAGGTAGATTGAGTATACGAATAGTGATGAAAGAGGAATTTTTCTAGCTACATGAGAACACGGTAAACGTTAGATAATATTAATGAAAAGGTGATACATGTGCAAAAAGAGATTTTAAGGTTATTAGATAAAAAACAAAGTAACTATGAATTTCCTGCCTTTGATAATGAATATATGGATATTTCACAAGTGAAATTCTCTCTTTTCTTTAAAGATAATAAAGATTGGTTAATGGTATTTCAGGTTGTCGGTGTAGGTTCATTAGGTGTATGTAATGATATTCAAGTATATGGAGATAGAATAAACCATTCAATTGGTGATGATGGAATTTTGCAATTAAATGATGGAGATTATGAATTATTTGATGATGAAGGTAATTTTATACCGGATATTTATAACGGCAGTTTCAAAATTCGCGAGCATCATTTTGAATATCAATTTACAGAAGAAGATTATGTGAATCATGGAATAGAAGTACAAACGATAGAGTCTTATCCAACATATTTCATGCGTATGCTTGCTACTAATGATGAAGCTCGAAAATTAGTATGGTGGGATAAAGAAGAAATTTTAGAAGAGTGCGGTTTAGAAGGTGATTGGGAAGTAGCGTATGAAACGGAAGAATGGAAACATGTTGAAGACGAAAAAGTAAGTGAAAATGAATTCTTCCAATCAGTATCCGCTGCAATAGAGAAGAAAGATCCAAGTGTTATTGTGAATAAGAACGCTAATACACATTGGAAAAATTGGGTGGAGTTTGATTACGAAAACTCATATTAAAATATCTTTCTAATAAAAAAGACGAGCTAAAATGTTAAAACTTTAGCTCGTCTTTTTGTATTACACAACCGCAGGATTATAAATCATCGTAAAGTGCCCTTGTAATACTTCAATATGACAAGGTGTATGCAGTGAGCTTTCTCCATCTGTATCTACTTCTTTTTCTTCTTCTGTTTCAATATGAATGGATTTCGCTTTTACGTGGAAGATGTCATTTTCATTTGAGTCTTCAAATAGTTTCTTTCCGATATAATCTTTAAACGCTTGAATGCCTGTTGATTTGACGACGAAAATATCAAGTGTGCCGTCATCGCACTTTACGTTTGGGATAAAGGACGGGATACCGCCAAGATATTCACCGTTTCCAACCATAACAAGGACAGCTTCGTCTTCATATACTTGTCCGTCGTACGTGATTTTAACTGGGAATGTTTCAGCATTTTTAACAGTTCGAATAGTGCTTAAGTAGTAACCAATTTTACCAAGCTTTGCTTTCTCTTCTGCATCGATATTGTTTGATACTTCAGATACGAGTCCAATGCCCCAGAAGTTTAAGAAATGTTGTCCGTTTGCTTTTGCAACATCAATTGGTTTTACATGTTCCTGTGTGATAAGTTTTGCTGCTTCTGCAATGTTTTGCGGAACGCCGAGTGTGCGAGAGAAGTCATTGCAAGTTCCCCCTGGAATGATTGCAAGTGTAGGTCTCGTTTCAAGAGGCGCTAAGCCATTTGTGCATTCAAATACAGTGCCGTCACCACCAAAGACGATAATTAAATCTACTTTATTAGCAAACTCTTGGCAATATTTCGTTGCATCACCTTGCTTTTTCGTATGAAGGATATGTAAGTCAGGAAAAGTAGCCGCAAGAGGTGGTACGATTTTCGCCAAATTTGTATGTAAGTCGCCTTGTCCAGCTTTTGGATTTACGATGAGGAGTACTTTTTCAAATTTTGTCTTTGTCATATTTCATCTCTCCCTGTTTTTTGTAATGGAAAGAAAGGAGCTGTTCTCATGTATTTCAGAACAGCTTCTTCCTATTTAATAGGGTACTAAGATTGTCAGTTATTGTCGGTAAGTCGATATATTTAAAAAATCGCTGATATAATTTGAGTTACGGTCGATATATTTGAAAAATCGCCGATATAAATTTCATGTACTATCGATTTTTTAAGTTATACGATTATTCCGTTACAACTGAAGCGATAAATGGTAAGTTACGATATTTTTCTGCACAGTCGATACCGTAGCCAACGATAAATTCGTCTGGAATTTGGAAGCCAACATATTCAGCTTTTAAGTCTACTTTACGACGCTCAGGTTTATCGAGTAATGTACAGAATTTGAGTGCCTTCGGCTTATGCATAAAGAAGTGATCTTTTAAGAAGTGAAGTGTTAAACCAGAATCGATAATGTCTTCTACAACAATTACATTTTTTCCAGTAATGTTTACATCGATATCTTTTAATAGTTTTACTTTGCCAGTTGTTTCTGTTTGATTTCCGTAGCTAGATGCAGAAATAAAGTCGATTGTTACATCGTTTTTAATGTGACGAATTAAATCAGCAGCGAATACGAAAGATCCTTTTAATACAGCGATGACTACGATTTCTTCTCCTTCAAAATCACGTTCGATTTGAAGTGCTAGTTCTTTTACTTTTTCTTGTAATTGTTCTTCAGAAATTAAAGTGTCTTTTATTTCAATATTCATTGGAGTCCTCCTACAGTGTAAAACTTGCGAACATTTCGACTGTAAAGGATAGAAAGGAAAAAGTCAAAGAAGATATAAGTTTTTTACAAAAATACCCACAAAATAGTCAGATGATATGATATACTGATTATAATAAAGAAAACGCTTCCATAAAGGGTGATTATGATGAAAAAGAAAGATTATACAAGTGCAACATTTATAAAAGCATTACTTTTAACAATTGTTCTTGGCTTGTTAGCTTACATAATTGATGTACCAGCGATTCGGATTTCACTAATTGGAATGACTTTAGTATTAGGCGCAATTTCTCATGGTATGATGTCGCAGCTACAAAAAGCTGGACTTGATGATATGAAAGATCATATAGATAAGAAATAAGAGACCTTCACATATGCATAGTGAAGGTTTTTTTGTTTCTTACAAAAATGTAAGGTAGTTGTAAGGGAAATCGATAGTTGCATAGTAGTGTTTTGGATAAACTATGGGTGTAAGGTAAAAGGCAAGCATATTTTAGGTAAATTCAGTTTTAGGCACTCTATATGTGAAAAAGGAGTAGGAGGGCATGGAGAAACGTTGGACGACCTTTTCTTTTTTAGCAACTAGCAACACCGTAATGCTAGCTGGCGAAATGGATTTTTTGCACTTGTTTGATCGAGAAGACGATCATTCTTCTTCTAAATTTACAATGAAATGGAATAAATGGAGCGAAAGTTGTAGGTTGGAAGAAGAGGCCCCTAACGAAGAGCAAAAAATTATTTTGACAAACCCTATTAAAGCGTGGGTTGTTCAACGTCGTAAGTGTAACGTCAAAAATCACTTAAAGAAAACTGAGCCGAGACAATTAGTTATCGCTCCGGCCCGTTCTACTTCTAAATCACGCGAAAGTAACATGTAAATAATTGAGACACACACCCGAAAAAACATCGTATATATTGCGATGTTTTTTTATTTTTCTACAATGAAATCTTTAAATGAAATATATTTCATCTGCATCTTATATTTATATCTCTTGTTTATTCTAGTGATACATCCGATGCGAAGTGATGTAAAACGTATAGAAGGAGAGAAATGAAATGAAAAAGAAACTATTACCAATCTGTGCAATGGCACTTTTAACAGTAGGATATTCTTCAGTAGCAAGCGCGGATACTGGAACAGTAACGAAGGAAGAAGTGGTGCAACAGCAGCAAGATAAGGCTAAAAAGGAAGAAGAGAAAAAACAAGCAGCACAAGCACAAGAAAAAAGTGACATGGCTAAAAAAGAGGAAGCGATAAAGGCTGCACCAAAGAGTGAGGAAGAGAAAAAGAGAATCGCACAAGAACAGTTAAAAAATGATATAGCCAAAAAAGAAGCAGCGCAAGTACAACAAACAAATGCTGCAACGAAAAAAGAAGTAGCAAAGCCAGCTGTACAAGGTGAAAAATTACCAAATACAGCATCTAATCATGTAGCAATGATGGCACTAAGCGCATGTCTTGTAGGGATAGGGACATTATTTGGTTTGAATCGTCGTAATAAAGTTAAGGCGTAAATAAAATATTGTCCTATAAAGAATGGGATAATTTCATATATTAAAAATGGTAGGTTATTCCTACCATTTTTGGCATGGAGGGATAAAACATGAAGTTACTCAATTATATCGGTATCATATTGATGGCTATAGGACTATGTATGGGATCATATTATGCTATGGAATGGTATAGAGGAAAAAGCTCTGCCGGGCAACTAACGAAAGAAGAAATAAAGAGCCTTAACAACATACAACGTAATCAAATTTCACATGAAACTCCCGTAACTTCTCAAGTGCCTTCTTCTCAAACAGAACATAAAGAAGGGGAAAAGGTCGCACTATTAAATATACCGAAAATAAAGAAGAAGTTTTCTATATATTGGGGAGCAAGTGAGGCAACGTTGAAAAAAGGAGTAGGAATGTTTGTTAGTGATGTAACGACAACGCCATCTGGAGGGGGCCATACGGTACTAAGTGGGCACCGGGATACTGTATTTACAGATTTAGGAGAGTTAAAAGAAAAAGACACCCTTGTTTTAGAGTATGATAATAAAACGTACACATATGAAATTCAAAAGATATGGATTACCGATGCAGATGATCGTACTGTTATTATAAAAAAAGAAGAACCGATACTAACACTGACAACTTGTTACCCATTTAATTATATAGGGGATGCGCCAGATAGATATATTATCGAGGCGAAGTTAACTGCTAGTTATTCAAAGTGAAGTTATAGTTTCTGAAGGCGGGAGGGAGATATATAAGTTATGTCAAAAAATATTTTAATTGTGGAAGATGAAGATATATTACGTGAAATATTAAAAGATTATTTTTTAAGTGAGCAGTATATAGTGTTTGAAGCAAGAGACGGGAAAGAAGCTTTAGTTGTATTTGAGGAAGAAGAGGTTGATTTAGTTATTTTAGATATTATGTTGCCGGAACTCGATGGGTGGTCCGTTTGCCGAAGAATCCGTAAAACATCCGAGGTTCCTATCATTATGTTGACGGCACGTGTAGATGAAGATGATACGTTACTTGGATTTGAACTTGGGGCGGACGACTATGTAACGAAGCCATATAGCCCACCAATTTTATTAGCAAGAGCAAAAAGGTTGTTAGAGAGTAGAAAAGTGACAAAGCAACTTTTAGAGAATGAAGATGATACATTATCGATTCATGGTATCCATGTCCATTTTCCGTCGCGTACTGTTATGGTAGATAAAACAGATATTAATTTAACACATACAGAATTTGAAATATTAGCGTACTTTATGAAAAACCAAGGAATCGTTTTAACAAGAGAGCAACTCATTTCAAGAATTTGGGGATATGAATTTGCTGGTGATGACCGAACCGTTAATAGCCATATTCGTAATTTAAGAAATAAATTAGGAGAGAAAGCAAAGTACATTACAACTGTAGTACGAACAGGTTATAAATTTGAGGGGAATGTATGAGAAAAGGGATTGTACTAAAATTATTTATCCTCACAACAGCATTATGTATGTTAATTTTAGCGACGATATTTATTGGACAAACGATATTTTTTAAACAATATTATGCGAATAGAAAAGTGGAAGATATTAAATTGAATTTAAATTCCTTCGAAAAAAATTATTTGAACTATGCAGGAAGTGTAGAAGGAATGCAGAAGCTGGAGCAAGACTTTTTAAGAGAAAATAATACGTGGATTACGACATTAGATCAGAACGGGAATTTAAAACATGCAGATGATTTTTATTTTGAGGTAACGATAAATCGTTGGCAACAAAAGAGATTTGGACAACAAATATTCAAAATTCCCCTATACAATCTCGTCAATATAGAGGAGATTGATAATAAACCATCAAATCAGTTTTTAGGCCAAGAAATTTATTTTTCTGGAGTGAAAAAAGAAGATCGTTTTATTCCATTTTCTTTCTCTCTATCTAAGGAGAATTTAAATGGATTGAATAAACCGTTAGAAAAAGCATTTAAGGAGAAGATGAAAGCAGTTGGGGAACAAGTTGGTAAAGAAAAGAGGGCGGCCGTTCAGGAACCAGCTGCTCAAGAACTAGATGCTATCATAGGCGGACGTATTACGAAAGTACAATTCCCTGATGTAAAAGGACCCATAAATCCAATTTATAAAAACACTTTATTTTTGGATAGTATAAAAGAATTTCAAACAGATGTAGTATTAAAAGAGAGTAATCAAATCGAATATTCAACAAAGACAATGGACTATGAAAAAAATGATATAAAATATAAATTATTAATGAAACCAATAAAAGAAAAAGATGGATCGGTAACTTATATATATGCGATGGCTTCTTTACAGCCTGTAGATGAAGCTGTACAAATGGTGCAAGATTACTACATTTACATCATTGCATTTGTAGTTGTTCTTATTTTTCTAGCGTCATTCTATTATTCAAAACAAATTGCAAAGCCGCTATTAAAAATAAATGATACAACGAAGAAAATAGCACATTTAGATTTCACAGAACAAATACCGATTACTTCAAAAGATGAAATTGGTGATTTATCGAAAAATATTAATGTATTATCAAATAAACTCCATTCCCATATTGGACAGCTAGAACAAGATATTGAAAAGGAAAGAAAGTTAGAAAATACGCGGAAAGAATTCATTTCTGGTGTTTCGCATGAACTAAAAACACCGCTCAGTATTATGAAAAGCTGTATTTCTATTTTAAAAGATGGAGTAGCTGAGCATAAAAAAGAGTACTATTTTGGGGCGATGGAACGAGAAGTAGATAAAATGGATACGTTAATTTTGGATATGCTGGAGTTAGCTAAATTTGAGTCAGGCACATATAAAATGAAAAAGGATCCATTTTATATTGATACAGTAATGGATGATATATGTGAACACCTGTCTGTAGAAATAGAGAAAAAAGAACTTCATGTTCATAAAAATATAGGTCCATTTGAAGTAGTCGCAAATCAAGGCCGCATTGAACAAGTCATCGTGAACTTCATTACGAATGCAATACGTTATACACCAAATAAAGAAGATATTATTATTTCTACAATAGATGAAAAAGATCGTATAAAAGTATGCATTGAAAATAAAGGTACTCACATTGAAGAAGAGCAATTAGATAAAATTTGGGATCGTTTTTATCGCGTGGATGCAGCTCGTCAGCGTTCACAAGGTGGGACGGGGCTTGGACTTGCCATTTCAAAGAATATTTTAGAACTACATGATGCTGAATATGGGGCAGAAAATACAGAAGATGGTGTGTTATTTTACTTTTATTTACCGAAAAAGGTGTAGACAATATGATCTACGCTTTTTTTAATTATTTTCATATAATCTTTACCTAATCTTTATTTTTAAACGATATAATCTGGTTAGAAAATGAGGTTATGTAAGGAGTCGATGAACCGTGCATAGCAATTGGCTAAGTATAATGGTATTTATTTTCTTTTGTGCATTTATTGTATTTTTAATTGATATTACGATATGAAAAAAGAGCGCTCATTAAGCGCCCTTTTTGTTTGCATTTAGTTGATAAGCACTGATGCTCTTAAATAAGCGTGGTGAAGTAAGGAATAAAAAAATAAGTAAAACGGTACATAGAATATAGGAACCAATCATTGTACTACCATTTACGATTAATGAATATAGCACAGCTGATTGACCTTTCGGTGCATATTGTCCCCAGAAAATAATACCAGCAATAAAGTGGCAGAAATAGCGAGCAAAGCTACCGATAAATGTAGCAAGGATAATATAAGCAAGGACTTTCTTACCTTCGTTTTGTTTTGATGAAGGTTTGTCTTTACGGCTACCTAAACTGGATTGTTCTAAGTTATTTTCATTAGACGTTAAAAGTGCTTTTTGAATTGGACGATAGAATAAGCCAGCAAATCCGATAAAAGCAAAGGCAATGAAGTACTCAATGAATGCTTGAACAGGTGTTAAAATGTAAGCATCTCCCACGACAATTTGTAATAGTCCCCAAACTAAACCACCTAAGAAAGCCGATTTAAAGCCCCAGCGGTATGCAATAATAAAAATAGGAATCATAGCAAATGAAATAGAACCGCCTGTTGGAAGTTTGATTGATAATGGTAAAATGTCGATGACCAAGGCGAAGGCTGCAAGAATAGCAGATTCGATCATCGCTTGTAAATTGGTGTTACGCATGTTGTCTCCCCCTAAATCCAAGTTGTACAAAAAAGAATAGATATCATAGGAGGATACGAAATACGTAAATAAAAAGAGGTATGTATTTCGGACGTTTGCACAATCCCTGCGTTAGCATTAACTAACAGGTTCGAAGGGTCGGAACGAAGTGTTCCCTCTCAGCGGCATGGCTCCCCCTGTGATAACGAGATTCTTTATTTGCTACTGTTTATTGTAAGTGAAATGGATGGGAATGGCAAATGAATCTGTTATGACAATGATTGAAATAGAATTGTAGTGAAATGTTAATAAATATGAAGCAAAAGGGTATAGTACAAGAGAAATTGGGTGTGGTATAATTTTTTTGAAAATAATTATCATTCTCTTCTGAGGGGGAAGGTTATGAGCTTAGTAGATATTAAAATTGGCGAGAAAGTGTTAGTAAAAAGCGTTCAGTCGTTAGATCAATTATTAAAGAGAAGACTGGCTGCTTTTGGTCTTTCTGAAGGAAGCGAACTTCGTATGAAGCAGAAAGCGATGTTCAAAGGTCCTTGTACATTGGAGTGTCGTGGACAGTTAATTAGTATTCGTCATTGTGACGCGAAAATGATAAAGGTGGAATTAGCGTGAATAAGGTAGCTTTGCTAGGGAATCCGAATACAGGGAAAACATCATTATTTAATGCACTTACTGGTTCTTATGAATATGTAGGAAACTGGAGCGGTGTAACAGTAGAAAAGAAGGTTGGTAAATTAAAAGATAAGCAAGGAACATTAATTGATTTACCAGGTGTGTATGATTTAAATCCAGTTTCACGTGATGAAGGTGTTGTAACCAAATTTCTATTAACAGAAGAATTTCATCATATGTTAAATATTGTGGATTCTTCGCAGTTTGAACGAAATATGCATTTAACATTGCAATTACTTGAATTTGGTAAGCCCGTTTCAATTGGTTTAAATATGATTGATGTGGCGAAGCAAAGAGGAATTGTCATTGATGTAAAACGATTATCAGAACTATTAGGTGTAACAGTCGTTCCTGTCGTTGCAAGAAGTGGAAAAGGCTGTGAAGAATTACTTGCGACTCTTAAAGAAAATGACAAAAACGAGAAAAAGCCATTCATTATTTCATATGGTGTACGAATGGATGAAGGAATTGGAGAAGTAATTTCTCTTTTAGAGAAAGCGAATTATGAGCATCCAAGATGGTTAGCCCTTCAATTTCTAAGTAATAACGAAGTAGTAGAAAAAGAAATGAAAGCATTACCAATCTATAAGGAACTCATAGCCATTCGATCTCGCTTAGAAGAAAAACTTGATTGTACGTTGGAAGAGCATATTTACAAAACTCGTGAAGCGTATATTGAAAAGTTAAAAACAAATGTTATGAAGCATGAGAAAGAAGGAAAAATTCCTTTTTCAGAAAAAATTGATAGATTAATTACACATAAAATTTTAGGACTTCCAATCTTTTTAGCAGTTATGTTTTTTATTTTTCAGGTTACGTTTACGTGGATTGGGACACCTTTATCGGATATGTTAGATGAGTTTTTTGGTGGACAGCTTACGGATTGGGTGACAGCTGGGCTTACAAGTGTTGGAGCTTCTGATTTTATTCAAGCACTCGTTACAGAAGGTATTATTGCCGGTGTTGGTGCCGTATTAGTATTCGTTCCACAAATCTTTGCACTATTCTTTTTCATTTCATTATTAGAAGACTCAGGATATATGGCGCGAATTGCAGTTGTTATGGATCGAATTATGGAGTTCTTCGGTTTAAACGGAAAAGCGTTCATTCCGATGATTATCGGTTTTGGATGTAATGTTCCAGGTATTATGGCAGCGAGAACGATTGAACAAGAAAAAGAACGTTTACTTACAGTTCTTGTAACACCGTTTATGTCTTGTTCGGCACGTTTACCTGTATATGCATTATTTGCGGGAGTATTCTTCCCTCATAGTCAGGCAACTGTTGTGTTCTCCTTATATGTTGCAGGTATTGTCCTTGCGTTATTAGTTACAAAAATTATGTCTCTTACCATTTTAAAAGCGGAAAAATCTATTTTCGTTATTGAACTACCTCCTTACCGCGTGCCACAAGTGAAAACGTTATGGCTAAGTACGTGGGAGAAAGGGAAGGGATTTGTTCGTAAAGCAGGTACATTTATCTTTGGTGGTTCTGTTGTCATTTGGCTATTAAATTATGCAGGTCCATCAGGATTTGGTGTTGATATGGGAGACAGTTTCTTAGCAATGATTGGTGGATTTATCGCACCACTATTTGCACCACTGGGCTTTGGAACGTGGCAAGCTGCAGCATCCCTTTTAACAGGATTTTTAGCGAAGGAAGTGGTCGTTTCTACAATGGCCATTATTTATGCGGTGAAAGAAGATGTGCTTGGAAATGTAATGGGAGCACATTATACAGCATTATCAGCTTATGCATTTATGTTCTTTATTTTATTATATGTTCCGTGTTTAGCGACAGTAGCCGTTATTAAACGTGAAACAGGATCAGCGAAGTGGACGATTTTCTCTGTCGTGTATCCACTCGTTGTTGCTTATGTATTAACGTTCATTATATACCAAGTTGGATCCTTACTCGGATTCTAGAAGGAGATGTATTGTGATGATGGTCAATATTATAATTGGAGCTATCATTTTTGGTTATGCAGCATACACGTTAGTTCATTTTGTAAAGAGAAGTAAAAAAGGAAAATGCGCGGCATGTTCTTTAAATAAGTCATGTCAGTCGAATACTTGTAGTCCGGATATGGAGCAAATTGCTCATAAATAGAAGAAAGCTTTGCGAATGTCGCAAAGCTTTTTTTATTACTTTTTAATTTTTACAAGTTGAGAAGCTTCTACACCATTTTTTCCAGGGAATTCTTTACTTGGATCTTTATCGAATTTTAATACCCCAACAGATTTTTCATCACCTTTTACATTACTGTAAGTTGCGTCATCAACAATTGCATACATATCTGTGTATGCACGGCCACTTCCGATAATTGTGTTGCCTTCATATTTTAATTTTGCCCCATCAAGTGTAGCATTTTCTACTTTTTCTTTAGCAAATAATACACCTTGCTCTGCTGTTACAGCTGGTAATTTATCAAGTGGTTTCGTGTCGTCTTTTTCATCAACTTTGCTAAGTAACTCTTTTTTCACTAGTTCTTCACCAGTTTTCTTATCCATGACAAGAACTTTTTTGCCATCTAATGTTGTCATTTTCATTTTATAGAAGTCTTTTTCTTTCACTTCTTTTTTATTTTTATCCGTAATTTGCTGAACTTGTTCTTCTGATCCGTATAGTACAAAGCCGTTTGCTTTCTCTCCTAATAAAGAACAACCTGATAATGCTCCGAATGAAATTGCTGCTGCTAATCCGATTCCTACTAATTTTTTCATGATGATTTCTCCTTTTATATGTTTTATAGTCAATACAATTTTTGTATTAGTCTTGAAATGATGAGAAGCTTGTTTGTCGCTTCTGGTATTAGTGTATAAGAAATAGGGAGACGTAACTATCGAGTTAGCTTACAGTAACATTACAATAATGTAATTTAGTGAAAGTACATAAAAATGAGTCAATTTTGAAGAGAATTAATGAGAATATATTAGGAATACAATGTTTTGTAGGTAATGTCATATTATATTGGCTGTATTTTGGAAATAACATGTAAGGACATATTAGTTTTGTTATAATAAACACATAGGCTGTAAAAATGAATATTCTTTACTGTAAAGGGAGATTCTTAAGTTTTCCAAGTAGTGAATTTGAAATATGAGGTATATCATAGGAGGAATTTAGATGTCTGTATTTAAACGATTAAGAGATTTAACAATGTCGAATGTATATTCATTAATTGAAAAAGCGGAAGATCCAGTTAAGATGACGGATCAATATTTACGCGATATGCAAGCGGATGTACAAGAAGCTGAGAAAAGTGTAGCAGCTCAAATTGCGCTTGAGAAGAAATTCAAAATATTATTTGAAGAGCAAGAAGCACTTGTGAAAAAACGTGAAGAGCAAGCTCATATGGCTGTTCAAGCTAACAACTTAGATCTTGCGCGCCGTGCATTAGAAGAAAAACAAAATGCAGAGCAAAAGATGAATGAGTATAAAGCAAGCTATGAGCAAAATAAAGTTGCTGCTGATAATCTTCGCCTGAAGCTAGAAGAGATGCGTAAGCAATTAACTGAGCTGAAAAATAAACGTGAGACACTTGTAGCACGTGTAAATGCGGCGAAAGCACAAAAGAATATTAATCAGGCGATGTCTGGATTTGATTCAAACTCAGCGAAAGCTGGTTTAAGCCGTATGGAAGAGAAAGCTCTTCAATTAGAGGCTGAAGCAGAAGCAAGCGGTGAAGTGTACAAAAAAGAAAAATCATTAGATGATGAATTCGCAAGCTTAAACAAAAATTCTGCTGTTGACGATGAATTAGCTCGTATTATGAAGCAGTATGAGAAATAATATAGAATAGAGACAAATGAACCGACATGTCTAAATAAATTCATGTCGGTTTTCTATTACTTTTTAGAGGAGGTTTTGCAATGACATGGACAAATGTATTAGCCATGCTTGTATGGACTGGAGCGAGTGCAGTACTTTTATTTGCAATTATGTGGGTTGATTCGATTTTTACAAAATACAATGATTTAAAAGAAATAAAAAATGGGAATACAGCTGTAACAACTCGTTTCGTTATGAAATTATTCGCACAAGGGTACATTTTATCTCAATCGATAACGAAAGCAAATGACTTATGGCAAGCGCTACTTGCATCAGCAGTTTCTTTCGTTATTTTATTAGTGGTAGAAATGTTTATCGAATTTGTGTTAAAGAAAATGGCTGGTTTAGATTTAGAAGAAGGTACGAAAGAAGGCAGTGTTGCGCACGCGATGTTGGCCGGATCATTACATATTGTTGGTGCACTTATTTTAGGTGCTTGTTTATAAAGAGAGAAGGAGGGATAGCTCATGAGTTTATTTAAACGAATTAAAAATATAATGAAAAGCCCAGAACCGCCGAAACCAGAGAAAAGTTTGTTAACGTTAGCTCCTGGCGATATGGTTGAAGTTTCATTAGTCATGTATGAATTAATTGGGAAAACGAGTATGCATTCTCGTAAAGAAATTGTTTTAACGCTGCAAGACGGGAAAGATATTCGTTATTTAAAAATTGAAGAGCGTGAAAATACGTATTACAAATTATATACACCAATTGATGGTCGTTTAGATTCGATTGATGAAATTCCGACGACAATTGAAATGGATGATACAGAGTACCATATGGAAGAGCAATATAACGGACGTGTTGTTGTGATGGGGAAAACACCATTCTCAGCTTCAGAAGAACAGTATGTATGGGAATTCCAATCGGATAATCGAAAATTATTACGTATTGAATGGCAAAATGGTCGCACAATGATGTATGAGGGAGAAGCAATTATTCCTGCTGATGTACAAATTATAAGAGCAACGTAAGGGGGCGTAATCATGTCAAACCGATTGTTTACCATGATTAAATCGTTCGTGATCCCTATACTTGCTATCGTTACATTACTTGTTGTTGCTGGATATGCCTTATCAGGTTGTCAGGGCGGGCAGACAAAGTCGATTCAAGACCGTTATCCGCTAGAATCTGTCGCAAAAGAAGGTAAACAAGAATCTTACGTGTATAGGGCCGCCAATCGGTCAGTTCCTGAAGTCGCGAAGGAACTCATGAATGAAAGAGAACCGAAGCAAGCATCTAAAGAAGACGAAAATCAAATGTTCCTCGTTTATTCTGATAAGATTTATAATCTGCAAAAGGATAAAGAGAAGCCATCTGATACGTTAATTGAAATAAGTAATAAAGAGTTTGTTCGTCAAAATTACCAACCGTCCTTCCTGCAAGGATATATTATGGGTAGTATATTAAATGATATATTCGGTTCACGAAAATCATCGTACGGTGATTATCGCGGATATAATGACAGACAAAATCATAAACCAGTTATTCCAGAGAGACCGCCTACGAAAGAAGAAAAGAAAACCCCGCCTCCAATTACGAAGGAAGGGAAAGGGTCTATCATTAAGCGTGGCGATAATGTAGATTCGAAATCTTCTGTAGGAGATACAGGAAGTATTACGAAAAAAGGAAGTAGCACGCCTCCGCCTTCTACTGGAAGCAAAGGGAAAATAACGAAAACACCAGGTGGTTCGAGCGGATCAGATGTGAAGCCGAAATCATCTATTAAAACGCCGCCAAGGAATACATCTCCTCCGAAAACGAGGGTCGGTGGTTCAGGAAAGATTACGAAGAGAAGATAGTGTAGAGACCGAAAAGTGAAATTTGCTTTTCGGTCTTTTTTTATGGGAATTAATTCCTTATAGCTGGTACAATGAAGTTATAAGGAGGAGATTATTATGACTATGTATAAAAGATTTAGTGTAATTATGTTCCTCGTCTTATTCTTAAGTTTATTCATTAGCACAACGATGAAATTTCACTTTGTAGTAGGTATTCTATGGATACTATGTACATGTACTCTTTTTCTGTATGTTCCGCTTCGTTTCCAACAAGAAGTGCCAGCCTTTCAAAAATACGTGGCATGGATTAAGAGCGGGGGAAGATGGGGGGAGTAAAAATATATCAGTGATTATCGAAATATATAGACTACAACTCCAAATATATTAGCGATTATTGGAATATATCGACTTACCGAAAAAAACTGACAACAATAACAGAAGAGGGTGGGCCAGCATATTGGCACACCCTCTTTATTCATAATGATTAATGAATATCACGTTTCTTAAAGTTACCGCCTTTTACTTCTGCTACGTCATAAACTGTAATAAAGGCGTGTGGATCGATTTCATTAATAAGCTCTTTCATTTTACTTTCTTCTAAACGGTTAATTACACAAGAAATTTCTTTGAATTTCTCTCTAGAATAACCACCGTATACTTCGTTATATGTTGCACTTCGGCCTAAACGATCGCGAATGGTTTCTACCATCAATTCAGGCTCTTTCGTAATGATTTTAAATGCTTTCGAACCACTTAAACCAACTTCAACGATATGAATCACTTTCGAAGCAATAAAGTAAGCAATTGCTGAAAGGATAGCTCCTTGAAGACCGAATACTGTTGATACGAAAATAAATACGAACATGTTTAAGAATAAAATAAGGTCACTCGTTCCAAATGGTAACTTACGAGAAAGCAATACAGCTAGCATATCGATTCCATCTAATGCCCCGCCATTACGCAATGCTAGTCCCATACCGAAACCGATGATAATACCACCAACAACTGTAACTAATAATGTATCGCCTTCAATAATAGCTGGTATATCATGCATGACAACGGTACCTATTGCTAATGAAGCAATCCCGATAATGGAATAAATCGCAAAGCTTTTACCGATTTGCTTATATCCTAACCAAACGAAAGGAATGTTAATAATTGCGATTAGAGCTCCTAATGGCAATCCAAATAATGTTGAACTAACGATACTTAAACCAGTTACACCACCGTCTGATACGTTATTTGGAATTAATACTGCTTCTAATCCGTACGCTGTGATAAATGCCCCAATAATAATCATCAAAGCTTTAGAAGCAATTCTTAGCTTATTGGGCTTGTTTTTGATAATTTTCTCCATGTAATTTCCTCGTTTCAAACTAGTTTCTTGTTTGTTACATCATTCACACCTAAATTTTATTTTAACATTTAATTTGAAAAAATTCTCCTTTAATGGATGTATGCAGGGAATATTATGACCATATTAACTTTAAAATATTTTTGAAATGAGTATAAGAAATCCCATCCTTTCAAAGGATGGGATGCTATTAAGAAATGATAAAACTAAGCACGGTTAGGAATAAAGCGAAGCCTAAAATAGTTCCACATATTTTCATATGGCGTTTACGTCCCATCACGACAATCGCAACATACTCACGAATCATTGCATTAGGCCAGTAATAAAATGCAGTTTTTGATCCGATTCCTTGGCTATTAAGACCTGCTTGTCTTGCATATATACCAGCGCGGAATAGGTGGAAGTTGTTCGTTGTAAAGATACTATTATACTTACCTTCAGGCTTTAAAGAATCCATAATTTCTTTAGAGAACAACATATTTTGATATGTGTTTACAGAGCGATTTTCTTGCACTGTATGTTCAAGCGGAATTCCTTTTTCAACAGCGTACTTTTGCATCGCTTCTGCTTCAGGAAGACCTTCATCTGGACCTTGTCCACCAGAGAAAATAATTGTTGGTGGCGTATTTACAGCGGCTTGTTTCCAGTAAAAGTCGATTGCTTTATGAATACGACTTGCAAGTAAAGGCGGTACTTTATCATTAATTAAGCCGCTACCAAGAACGATAATGAAATCTTGATTACGTCTTGGTCTGTTGAATTGGTATAAAAAATACGCGCTTAAGAAGTTAGATAAGTGTATAAAGAAATATACTGTTATAAGAGAAATACCAGCGAAAATAGGCTGGAAATGTGATGAGAACAAACTTGCTGGACTTATAATAGGCAATAGCATAAAGAATAATATCCCAAAAGCAGCAAGGAGTGTTAAACAGTTAGTGAAACGTCGTCCTTCTCGCTTCATTAAAATTCTAGCATTCAGAAACAGCCCAAACATTAAGGCAATAATACCGAAAGGTAGCATAATGAGAAGTGCTAAAATAGGTAAAATTATAATATAGCGTAAGACATCACTACTTGAATTCACAGATATAATCACACAAAAAAGAAGGAAAAAACAGATAAAGGTATTAAATAAAAACCCATTTATTATTTTTCGTGGATCTCTTAAATAGGAGATAAGAAAAATAATAAACAGTATAAGAGGGATAATTCCGAAATACAGCATAAATATAGTACACCTCGACTTGTATAAGAATTTGACATACCTTTTATATTACATGATTTTATAATTGGAAATGAAAGAAAAAGGATTTTGAATTTTCTCAATAAAATATATGGATACATATGTTACAATGTATGTAAAGCGATATATTAAAAGTAAAATGGTTGAAGAGGCACTCTATGGAGTGTCTTTTCTTTTTGGTATGTAATTATGCATATTATATTTATTTTCAAGTGAAGAGGATTAAAATATAAGTGGTAGACATACTTTATAAAGCAGAATTTAATACAAACATTTCCCTCTACTTTTTGTATCTAACAATCGTATAACAATAAAAAATTCTGTTTTATAGTGTCTGTTTATGGAAGGTGTCTTCTTTGAAGGCCCTTTTTTTATTTAGTATAGAATGTTTTTACTGTTTGCATAGTGGAAACTATCTATACTAAACATTAGCAATCTTCCGTATAAACATTATCAATTTACTATATATTTCAGTGGTGTTAACCTACATATGAAAGGCTTTCTTTTTCAAAATATTACCCCTAATAAATTTTTGAAGAAGTCAACTGTCTCCAAAATTGCCATTCATGCTTAGCAAAAAAGAATCCTGCAGGATTCTTTTTTGTGTTCGACAGAATATGACAAAATACATTTGAATAATTTGTTATATTGTTAAATGGTTATTATGGAAAGAGAAGGAGACTTAAGTATGAGATTTAAGAAATTAATTTTAACAGGTGCACTTGTTGCAACTACAGCATTTACTTCAATTGGAACAGCGCAGGCAAGCGCAGGTTTTAAAGATGTTCCAAACAATCATTGGTCTTATAAAGCAATTATGGATTTAGCAAATAAAAACGTTGTTGCTGGATACGGAAATGGACTTTTTGGATTTGGTGATGATGTAACGCGTGAGCAAGTTGCAGCTCTTATGTTCCGTCACTTAAAACCGACAGTAAAAGAGCAGTATAACAATCCATATAAAGATATTACGGATCGTTCAACTATGTTTAAAAAAGAGATTCTTGCTTTAACAGAGATGGGCGTATTCGTTGGAGATAACACAGGGAGATTCAGACCGAAAGATTCGTTAACTCGTGAAGAAATGGCACAAATTTTGACAAGAGGATTCCAATTGCAAATTAGAGGGGATCATAATTTCCCGGATGTAGATAGAAATGGATGGGCGAATCCTGCGATTACTGCAATTAAATCAAATTATATTACGGCTGGCACTGGTGATGGTACATTCGCACCTAAAATGCATGTAAGTCGTGAGCAATACGTTCAGTTCTTATATAATGCAACGTTACCATTTGAAGAAAGACCAGGAGCAAAACAACCGCAACCACAACCGAAACCGGAAGTAAAACCAGAAGTAAAACCAGATCCGAAACGTTTTGCTAATTGCAAAGAAGCAAACGATGCGGGATATTATGACATTACAAGAGATAGTCCATATTACGGTAAGCATTTAGACCGTGATGGCGATGGAATTGCTTGTGAGAAAAAGAAAAAAGGTAAATAAGAAAAAGCACTCAAATTGAGTGCTTTTTCTTATGGAAACATGCTATTTTTTTAGGCACTTTTCATAAAATGAAAGTAAGGAAATGAAAGTAGGTGACAAAATGCCGTCAGTTGTGGAAGGCGTTATTATTGAAAACTGCAATGGAACGATTAATTTAGGAGATAAATATAACGTGCAGCCGATTGAAAAAACGAAAGCGTATAATGGATCAGGATCATCGAATACAGGAATGAAAGTACAAACATTTAGTGGTATTAGTACAGCAGATGTAGGGGATAGCGACGTGAATGATCAAGGAATACAGTTTACTTTATAGAGAAATATGTAAAATTGTATAAAATGATGAACTTGTCCTGTGCTACAATCTAGCTGTGAGCTGTTAATGATTCTTCTGTATTATAGTTGTTAGATTAGAAATATAACATCTTATCGAAAATCATACGTATAAAAAAGACACTTCAAACGAAGTGTCTTTTTTCATTTTAGTGATACCCTTTAGCAGAGTCTTTATGAATTTTATTTTTAAAGATACTGTAGCTCCAAAGTTGATAGCCAATAACAATTGGTACCATAACCATTGCAACGAAGAACATAATTTTTAAGTTTAATTGACTACCAGCTGCGTTGTATAACGTTGTACTATAAGCATCATTAATACGAGATGGTAACATTCTTGGGAACATACCTGCAAAGCCAGTTGTCATAAACATTGCGATTGTTAAGCAAACGAATGTGAATGCAAGACCAATTTTATGTTTGTACACCATAATTAGTGCGAGTACACTCATTAACATTGCAAGTACTGGAAGAATGAATAGTACTGGATATTCTGTGAAGTTTTGGAATAAATTTGTACGATTTGCAGTTGCTACATAGAAAATAGCTAAAATGATAGCAGCTGCCATTGAAAATGGTCTAGCGATTTTATAAGCACGGTCAGATACTTCACCAGTCGTTTTAATCATAACCCAAAGTGCACCAGATACGACGAATATAGCAGTGAAGAACAGACCTCCTAAAATACCGTAATGATTTAGTAAGCTAAGTAAATTTCCTTCATAGCCATTTTTTCCGATTTGTAGCCCGTAATAAAGATTAGCAAATGTAACACCGAATAGGAAAGCAATTAAGAAACTACCAATTGCAAATGCCCATTTACAAGTTTTTTGCCAAATTGGTGAATCATCTTTATGCATGAACTCAAGTCCAGCAGCACGAGCAAATAGTGCAAGTAATACTAAGAATAACGGTGTATATAAATAACTAAACATATTTGCATATGTGACTGGGAAGGCAGCAAATGTTGCGCCACCAGCTGTAATTAACCACACTTCATTACCGCCCCAGAACGGGCCAATTGCTTCTTGTAATTGATTTCGTTCTTGTCGGTCTTTCGTAACGAAAGGAAAAATCATTCCGTTACCAAGTGCATATCCATCAAGAATAAAGTAAACTGTCCAAATCACGCCCCATAAACCAAACCAGATAATCGCAAGCATATCATGAGACATGAGCTGCACCTCCCTCAGTAGCAGGTTCCTCTAATGCTGCGGGTCCTTTTTTGGCGAACTTCAGCATTAAGTATACGTCTGCGATTAAAAGTAAAGTGTAGAACAAGATTAAACTAATTAATGAGAACCAAATTTGCGGGACAGATATAGGTGATACGGATTCTGCGGTACGCATTAGTTTATATACTGTCCATGGTTGACGACCTACTTCGGCAACAATCCAACCAGCATTAATTGCGATATATGGTAGTAAAACAGACCATATTGTAATTTTTAAGTAACGTTTTGAGTTTTCTAGTTTTCCTTTTCGGTTTAAGTAGAAACCGTACCAAGTTAATGCCATAAAGAACATACCAAGTGCAACCATTAAGCGGAAGCTATAGTACACGAGGTTAACATTTGGACGATCTTCTTTTGGAATATCTTTTAAACCAACAATTTCCCCATCAAATGAATTTGTATAGAAGAAGCTTCCTAACTTTGGAATCGTTAAGAATTCAAAGTTCTTTTCGTTTTTGACATCAGGAATTTGCACAATTGAGAAGCCTTGTCCTTTTCCAGTTTCCCAAACAGCTTCCATTGCAGCACCTTTAGCAGGTTGATATTTAGCCGCTGATACACCAGATTGATGTCCCATAAACGGTGTAATTGTTGCGGCGAATAAGCCTAACATTAAGCCAAACTTAAATGATTTTTTGAAGAATTCAACTTCATTTTTACGTAATAAGTGATAGGCACTAATTGCCATGACGAAGAAAGCACCAACAATATAACAACCAACTACAGTATGGAAGAACATATTCCAAGCGTATGGATTCGTAACGAGTGCCCAGAAATCATTTAATTCAGCGCGGCCGTTACGTACGACGTAGCCAACAGGGTTTTGCATAAAGCCGTTTGCTGTAATAATCCAAAGGGCCGAAATATTTGTTCCAAGTGCAACCATCCACATACAGAAGGCACGGAACTTTGGTGAAATTTTGTCTTTACCGAATAACCATATTCCCATGAAAGTAGATTCTAAGAAGAAGGCAACGAGTGCTTCGATTGCGAGAGGTGATCCGAAAATATCTCCCATATATTTGGAGTACTCAGACCAGTTTGTTCCAAATTGGAATTCCATCGTAATCCCGGTTATAATCCCCATTACGAAGTTAATTGTAAATAATTTACCCCAGAAATTTGCCATTTTGCGGTATGTTGGATTCAATGTGCGGGCGTATTGAGTCTCCATACACGCTACTAAAATAACAAGTCCGATTGTCAAAGGTACAAATAAAAAATGATAAAAAACAGTAATTGCAAATTGAAAACGACTCAGTAACAGAACGTCGGACATAATAAATATTCACTCCTTTTTTACATTATCTACAATCAGTTTATAGTGAAAATGCGTTTTAAATAGGGAGGACTTGTTACAAAGCTGTGTGTATATTTTGAAAGAATTATGTCGATTATCTGAAAATATCTTATTTTTACTATAAAGCGATATCCTTTTTGTGTTTTTCATATTTTGGTACACTATTTATGTAGTGTAAACGAGAGAAAAGAGGGTTCCTTACTATGAAGTCATTAGAAGAGATTTTGCAATACAATGAGAAATTTGTTGAAGAGAAAAAGTATGAAGAGTTTGTGGCGGGGAAATTTCCAAATAAAAAGATGGTAATTATTTCTTGTATGGATACAAGACTTGTTGAACTATTGCCGAAAGCGATGAATATGCGTAACGGCGATGTGAAAATTATTAAAGTAGCAGGCGCTGTTATTTCACATCCATTTGGAAGTATTATGCGTAGTATTTTAGTCGCTGTATATGAGCTTGGTGCTGATGAAGTATGTGTAGTTGGTCACCATGATTGTGGTATGGCAAAAATTCAAGCAAGCAGTACGATTGAGAAAATGAAAGAACGCGGTATAACAGAAGAGAAATTAGATATGCTTCGTTATTCTGGAATCGATTTAGAACAATTTTTGCGCGGTTTCTCTAGTGTAGAAGAAAGTGTAGAACATAGCGTATCAGTACTTCGCAACCACCCATTACTTCCGGAAGAAGTACCTGTTCACGGTCTTGTTATCGATCCTGATACAGGAAAATTAGATTTAGTTGTGAATGGTTACGAAAATTAAGAATGTACTTTGTCATCCTTTTTATCTGGGACAGGATCAAATCCTCCTGGATGGAAAGGGTGACATTTTAATATACGCTTACAAGTAAGCCAAAAGCCTTTGAGTGCACCATGCTTTTGAAACGCCTCTAATCCGTAATGAGAACAAGTTGGATAGAAACGGCAAGTTGGTGGTGTCATCGGAGAAATGAACTTTTGATAAAAGCGTATAATCCCAATAAAAATCTGTTTCATAACGATCTCCTTTTCAGCATATTCTTAAAGTATTATAGCACGACTGTACATAATACTTTACTAATGTGCATTTCCGTTATATCATATTGGATATAACGGAATTAAATTAAAAGCGGGAGAGATGTTGTATGCCATCAGTAGAAAGCTTTGAATTAGATCATACGATTGTAAAGGCACCTTATGTAAGACATTGCGGAGTTCACAATGTAGGTAGTGACGGTATTGTAAATAAATTTGATATTCGTTTTTGCCAACCGAATAAACAAGCGATGAAACCAGATGTTATTCATACGTTAGAACATTTATTAGCATTTAATTTACGTAAATATATTGATCGTTATCCGCATTTCGATATTATCGATATTTCACCGATGGGCTGCCAAACAGGATACTACCTTGTAGTAAGCGGAACACCGACAGTTCGAGAAATCATCGATTTATTAGAACTAACATTAAAAGATGCAGTTCAAATTACAGAAATTCCAGCTGCAAATGAAACGCAATGTGGTCAAGCGAAGCTTCACGATTTAGAAGGAGCAAAACGCTTAATGAACTTCTGGTTAAGCCAAGATAAAGATGAACTTGAGAAAGTATTTGGATAAGAAGAAAAACTGCCTGTAAAAGGGCAGTTTTTTTGTGTCATGATAATAAATAAAATTATATCGACGATTTTTTTAATATATCGACGTTTCGACATGGAATATCGACTTACCGACAAAAACTGACAAAAAAATCATCCCTATTTTATTACTTGCTTGTAAATGCGAAATTGCTCAAGATTTCATTCTATACGTAGCGAAGGTAGTTTGATATGAGAACGAAGAGCGTAAGAATAGACACGAAAAAAACGGAATGCTCATGGATTTTCGTCCGGATATAAATTCGTTAATTCCGACAAGAATAAAGAAACAACTGAGAATAAATTGTACGTATGGGAGAAGTGAGAAATGATCGGTAATCTGGATATAAGCGCAAAGAGAGAGTATGAGAAGCGTGAGAAGCCCTAAAACAATCCGTAAACCAATTAGCATGTAATGTCCCCTTAAATAGATTATTTACCGAAATATTTCTGAGAAGCTAAGAAATAAAGCACCAGATCCAGCGAGAAAAGCAAATATACCACTAGATTTTCTGTCTTGTTTTATTTCCCCTAGTCCTATAGTGAAAGCCATTAACCCTAAGAAAATGAACATGTAAGGCATTATTTCTCTATTACCAGTAAAATATCCATAAATTACTATACATAATGCAATGAGTGCAAAAGTAATCCGTAATCCTTTTAACATGTACATTCCCCCTACTATTTTATATGGCTAATGATGAGAACGATCCAGGTGAAAACTCCAGCACCAATACAAATAAATCCTGTTCCGGAATCCTTTTTCTTTATTTGTTCAATAGCAATGAGAAACATTAAAGCTCCTAATAGAAATTGTGAAAGGGGGAGAAAGGTATTTTGCCCCGTATAGAGTCCGATTGCTGACATAATAATTACAGTGAGCGCGATTCCAATGCGAAGTATACGAAACATATTATGAATTCTCCTTATTATTTTTTGTATAAGGATTATCTTCTAGTTTATCGACGGAATGTTTATAAGCGTAGCCTTTATTAATCGTCATGACGGAGAGTACTAATATGACTAGGACGATTATAATACCGATAATTAATATTTTAAACATGGAATCCCTCCTTTTCTTTATTTTACATAATTTTGTAATTGATGAAAACAATAGAAATAAAAAGGATGAAAGAAGGGTGTTACATGGAGCAGAAAAAAACATATTATATATCAATAGCAAACGGTCAAATTTCACAAGTGAAGACAGCGGATACGTATAATTTTGAGATTTCCGCGAATGATGAGGAAATTACGGAGTTAAGAGAGTACTTTGATCAAGCGTATGTAGAGGATTTAGGTTCATTTGTACGCTCCCACGTTCCATTTGTTGAGTATCATCATGATTCAAATAATGACCGATATGATGAACAACTACAAAAAGCATATAAAATGATTTACGATTTAGGAAATCATGAGACGAAAGAATTAGTCGCGCAAATGGGAATAATCAATGGATTATAATTGGATAATATTATGCAGAAAAGCGAGAATATGCTACAATTTGTGGTAGGAAAAACTTGTAACCATCAATAGGGGAGTAATGGCATGTACAAATTTAAAGATTATTACCACAACACTGTACAATTATCGTTTGAACGTTATCCATTTTCTCCTGAGCCAAGGCATGTTTGGGTTGTATGCCGGTACGGGGATCAATGGTTATTAACGCATCATTTACGTCGCGGTCTTGAATTTCCAGGTGGAAAAGTAGAACTAGGGGAAACACCGGAAGAAGCGGCAGTTCGAGAAGTTCATGAAGAAACCGGCGGCATAGTTTCTGATTTAACTTACTTAGGACAATATAAAGTATCTGGAAAAGACAAAATAATCATTAAAAACATTTATTTTGCAACAATTAGTGCGGTAGAACAACATACGCATTACGAAGAAACGAAAGGATCTGTTTTATTAACAGACATTCCTGACAACATTAAAACAGATAGAAAATTTAGCTTTATAATGCGCGACGATGTATTGGCGCGTACGATGAAACATATAGAAGAAATCGGCTGTTTTACGAAGTAAAGTGGCCGGTTTCTTTTTTTATAAGATCAAATGTAAATATATCCTTACATTATTTTGGGTATATTATACAATTTTGTAAAGATACATTTACATTTTAGGAGGGAGAAGATGGATAAAAGGAAAGAAACGACTGTTACTGTTTCGATGGTTAAATTAAATATCTATGCATTTCTTATAATATTCGCTTTGGCGTTTGGAATTGGTTATTTGCATATATTTCTTTCAGGCGAGGTTCAATTTGACTTTACATTGCCCGCTATGTTTCTTTTGATTATTGGAATGATTGTTCTCGTTTGTATTCATGAAGCGATACATCTAATAGGATTTCATTATATCGGAGGCGTGCCGTGGAGTGAACTAAAATGGGGCGTCAATTGGAAATTAGGTGTTGCATATGCGCATTCTAAAAAAGAAATTACAGTAAAGCAAATGAAGAAAGTGTTAATGTTACCATTTCTACCGACTGGAATTTTGCCAATTGTATTGGGATTAGCTATGAATCTGGAGCCACTCTCATTTTTAGGAATTCTACTAACAGCAGGTTGCATGGGTGACATTGCCTTATATCAAAAAGTTTCAAAGTTTCCAGACGATGCGCTAGTGATAGATCATCCAAGTAAACCGCAGTTTACAGTATATGAGTCATAAAGGAAGAGGAGGCGTCCGGGAAACGAAGCCTCCTTTTACTATTGTCTTGTTTTTGCCTCTATCTCTAAAAACGAAAGCACCTCCAACAAATCATCCACCACACGCGAATGCTCAAAATCACCCCAAAATGAATCTCTTTTCCAAACACCAAGAATCCCTACTTGTTCAGAACCCAGTATATCATTTTCAGGATGATCCCCAACGTAAAGACATTCTTCTGCCTTCACATCTAGCTTTTTTAAAGCTCGTTCGAAAATTTCAGGATGTGGTTTTTTTATTCCTTCCGCTTCTGAAACGAGAATTGTATTTGTATACGTATGTATGTTTAGTGCGCGAAGATTGTTCATTTGAAAGTCAGTAAAGCCATTTGTGATAATCCCAATTTTAATATTTTGTTGTGTTAAACGTTGAAGTAATTCATGCATGTTTTGGAAAGGGATACAATGATGTTGGAAGTTAGTAATGTAGTTGTGCAGCAGTTGCTCTGGTGTTAAAGTAGTAATGTTGTATTCGGAAAGGAGAGTAGCATATACTTTATCCTTCCACGTGTATCCATTATTATCTAGTTCGAGAAATCGAGAACAATACTCGGATTTTTCTATGTTCATTAAATGAGAGGTAAAACGATTATATTGATCATGAATAAATTGTTCTAAAGATTGACGACGATCTAATAGTGTTTCATCTAAGTCGAATAGGACTGCCCGAATCATAGGAAACCTCCTTACAATTTTTATAATTTATTATCGCATATTCGTTAAAAAATGATTATGATATTTTTGTAGAATGTATTGATGGAGGAATGCATGAAGAGACTGTATGGCAAGTTAGTAGGGGTTATCGTTAGCAGGGTGCGAGAGTTCTATGAAGAGTGTGAAAGAAAAAGAAGTGTGTAAAACAGAAAAAGAATGCGTGGAAATAGGAGATAAGAAACTTCAAAAAGTATATGAAAAAATAGATGGATTATCTGAGCTTGAAGCAGTAGAAGATTATGAAATAGAAGAGCATGAAAGTGCAGATATGAAAAAGGCAGAGCGGAAAAAAGAAGATGATGATGAAAATTACTTCTTTTTAGCTTCTTATTATATTGATGGTGATGAAATTGTAGATCCTTATTTTGAAAAAATAGAACGGAAACGTTTAAAGATAGAACAACAAAGTGGTAACTAATGCGAGTTATATATGTTAGCTAAGAAAACGTAAAGAATTGTAGTTCTTTACGTTTTTTATGTTGATAAAATTGAAAATTCTGTATTTTTATCAAAAAGAAGAAGGAACTATAACTATAAAATAGAATTAGTATAAAAATGTCACAATTTAGACACAATTATAATGCGCGTGTTATAGGGACTATAAGTTTACTCTCGAGGAGGTAATGAAACGTATGAAAACGATTCTTGCTGTCGCTGGTCTCATTTGGGTAATGTCTCACGGTTTTCCGATTTTTGAAGGGGAGCAAATTCGTAGTGCATTGGATAAAAAGTTTAATGATTATCATGTGATAGATCGAAAAGATAATGTCGTTACAGTACGTGTGAAAGATTGTTTCCATACAGTTACGGTTGCGGATGGAAATGTTAAAAATGAAACAAAGATGTGTGATAAAAAGTAAAAGAAAGAAGCTGACTATAGTCTATCGCTCTAAGTCAGCTTCTTTTTCGTTTCCCAATTAGAAGTTTTTCAAATGCCTCAACAAACACATACATAAGTGTTGCGAGGACGCACGTGAGTAGTACGCTCAGTAAAACAAGTGTGAAATTAAATACTTGGAATCCGTAGCTAATTAAGTAGCCAAGGCCTTGTTTAGAGACGAGAAGTTCGCCGAATATAACACCGACCCATGATAATCCAACGTTCACTTTTAACGTTGAAATAATGGCTGGGAAAGATGCAGGGAGAATGACTTGTTTATAGCATTGCCATTTATTTGCGCCAAATGTGTCCATCACTTTTATATAGTTAGAATCGACTTCTTGAAATGCGCTGTAAATAACGAGAATGGTAATGATGATGGAAATGATTACTCCCATTGCAATCGACGAAGAAATATTTGGACCGAAGATTACAATGATAATCGGACCAAGTGCTACTTTTGGCATGGCGTTTAGGACGACGAGGTATGGATCGAGTACGCGGGCGAGAAGTGGTAGCCACCAAAGGAAAGTAGCGATAATAGCTCCGAGCACTGTTCCAAGAATGAAGCCTAATCCCGTTTCAAGTAATGTCGTCCATATGTGAACCAAAAGCGAACCGTCCATCCATTTACTAAGGAAGAGCTCCCAAATACTTGAAGGAGAGCTAAAGAGTAAAGGATCAATCCATTCTTTTTTGCTAGCTATCTCCCATAGTGCAAAGAAAAGAATGAGTAGTAAAAGCTGCAAAGAGCGTGCTAACCATGCGCGCCTGCGTTCTTTTTTCCGAAACTGTTCATGTAGTTGTTTTATATTATCCAAGACGCTCCAGCTCCTTCCATATATTTTGGAAGAGGGATGGGAAGTCATGGTGGTGGCGTGATTCTAACGGTGATAAGGAACGGATGCTTTCTGGGACGATAAATGTTTTTGCAATTTTTCCAGGATTCGCTTGCAGTAAATAAATACGATCACTCATCGCGATGGCTTCTTCAATATCATGTGTCACGAGTAGTGACGTTTTCTTATATTTGTGTAGTAAGCTGAAAACGAGATCTTCTAGTTTCAATTTCGTTTGATAATCGAGCGCTGAAAAAGGTTCATCTAGCAATAAAATTTTTGGGTCGGTCGCTAACGTTCGAACGAGGGCGGCACGTTGACGCATACCACCGGATAGTTCACGAGGATATTGCTGCTCTACATCATGTAGACCGACTTGCTTTAAAAGCTGTAAAGTATGTTCTTTCGTCTGTTCATCGTAAATTTTTCGTATATGAAGTCCAAGCATAATGTTTTCTTCAATTGTCTTCCAAGGAAACAAGTAGTCTTGCTGTAACATATATCCCATAGATGAAGTTTTCGTTGTAATGGGCTCACCATCTAAAAAGACGATACCTTCAATTGGATCAAGAAGCCCGGCAATAATGGAGAGGAGTGTCGTTTTGCCACAACCACTTGGGCCGAGTATCGAAATGAATTCGCCTTCTTCCACTTGTAAGCTCATATCTTCGAGAATCAATTTGGCATTCTCTTTTGCGAAAAAGCAGTGAGAAACGTTACGTATTTGTAAAAAACTCATACACTTCGCCTCTATTTCTTAATAACGCTTTCGGCAATTTTCGTATTGACGAGCGCTTCATGTGGAACTTCTTTTTGTAATTCGCCAGCGTCTTTCATAATCGTTTGGAGCTGTTTCCATTCTTCAGCATCTAATAGTGGATTTGTCGCATAAGAATGTTGCTTTTTATACCGTTCAATTACTTTTACTGTAATGTCTTTTGAAGTGTCTTTAAATAACGGAGAAACGGCATCGGCAATTTCTTCTGGGCTATGAGTATCAACCCATTGTTGTGCTTTATAGAGCGCCCGTGTGAATTTTTCAGCAGCAGCTTTATCTTTCTTTAAGAAACTTTCTTTTGCCATGAACGTTGTATACGGAACAGTACCAGATTCATTTCCGAACGAAGCGACGATATAACCTTTACCTTCTTTTTCAAATATACTTGCAGTCGGTTCAAAGAGCTGTACAAATTCTCCGGTACCAGATGCAAAGGCATTTGCAATGTTAGCGAATTCGATGTTTTGGATTAAATTTGTATCTTTGTGAGGATCAATGCCATTTTTCTTTAAAACGTATTCTCCAACCATTTGTGGCATGCCGCCTTTACGCTGTCCTAAAAACGTAACACCTTTTACGTCATTCCAATTAAAAGAGTCTAATTTTTTACGCGAAACTAAAAATGTTCCATCTGTTTGTGTAAGTTGTGCGAAGTTAATGACTGGGTCCTTTGCGCCTTGTTGATGAACGTAAATAGATGTTTCAGAACCGACGAGAGCAATATCAATCCCGCCAGATAATAGGGCGGTCATCGTTTTATCTCCACCAGCTGTTGTTTGGAGGTCAACATGCAATCCTTCATCTTTAAAAAATCTTTTTTCAATCCCGACATATAACGGGGCATAGAAGAGAGAATGGGTAACTTCGCCGACGCGAACATTTTGAGTTTGTTCTTTCGTATCTTCTTTTTTACTACTGCAAGCAGCAAATGTGAAGACAGCTAGTAACATGATACAAAAAACAGCTATTAATTTTTTCACTATATAACACCTCCTAGAAGTCACTCTACAAGCATGATATGTAGGTAAGTGCCCATATGTGAGTGTAGATAGCAGGAATTTTTTTGGGGATAAAGAAGTACAAATATAAGGGGTGATAAAATGGAGTACGAATATGATGATAGCGTACATTTACATCTTGATTATTTCGGAACAGAATGCGATATGGAATCGATTGCTTATAAACGGAAGAATGAAGACGTGTGGGATGTATATTTTAATTTTGGAGCATATGGTCTTCAGAAAGATGGGATTGAGACGGGGAAATTTATGGACGAATATGCTGGTTATTACGTTTTTTCTGTACATGCTCGTGATCTTAGTTGGGAATTTGGAAGTGCTCAATTTGAAGAGTGGGTTTTGAAAAATCATATCGTAGAAAAATCGCTGCAAAAATAAGGAGGAATTTTGTGGTCGATTTTCTTATTTTCTTGTTTATTTTTGTAGTCGGGTTTTTTATTATGCAAGTGCTCATTTACCGATTTGCAAAGAAAAACATCCAAAAATACACAAAAATAAAATGGCTTCATTTATGGCTAGAGATGAATATGAAAAAAGGACCGAGATTAGATTTTTTTGATTTTGTAGTTATTGTACTCGTATGTATCGTATGGAAAATATGGCTGTTTCCTTTTATATAATACTTTATCCCGCATTAACGGGCAGCCCGCCCCGCACCTCAAAATTGAGCGAAAGCAAAGAAGTTAGGTGGGGGCGGGTTCTTTTGTTATAGTAATAGTTGTAAAAAACTTGAAGTTATAAGTAAAATAGTGAGTAGTGTTGTGAAAGATATTTTGACAAATACAGAAACACATACATACGGAATTAAAGTGTGATTACAGAATGGACAAATTGGCTGTGTGCAAAGTGTGGGGTAATAAGAAAGAGGTCGTCCACCGTTGGACGACCTCTTTCTTATTATGCTTGGTTAGTGCGGAAGAATGGAAGCTTCTGCACAATGTGAATTAATCCGTATGCAAGAATTAAGCACATAAGGGGATTAATGAAAAATCCATAGCGATTAATTGCTAAGAATAAGTTTGAGAAGATAATGTAAATAATAGAACTTGCTACTAGCATCATAACGCGTTTATGTTTAAATGAATTTAGCATGAAGCAGAAGCTGCTCAAGAATGTGCCGATAATAAACACTCTATGACATAGTTGCATAAAGTTATGAATGCGGTATTGGTCTACAGCAGGAGCTGTTTTGAATAATTCAATTGTTTTACCGACAGTGAACCAAGAGAACCAATAAGTGAAGTCCGTCTTAAAGCCGTTCTTGATTAATTCTTTTGCGTATGCCCCTTTGTCATCTAAGCCTTTGGCTCTCATTTCATTTACTATATTTTCATATCCAATTTTATTAAATGGATCAGCACCCGCAATTAGTGGGTCAGCACCTTGGGTTGAGAATAAAATAAATTGGTTGAGTGCTAAATAGTTACGAACAACCCATGCACCAATAATAAAGAAAGGTCCGATAAACCATAACAATCCAATTCGAATGGAGTCTTTAAATCCATATGTAAATAACACAACAAGAACAGGAATGAGCATCATTGGAGCTGGATTTGGACGGAACATAAGTAAAATTGAAACGACAATTCCAAACCATATATGGAATTTCACTTTATTGTATTTCCATGCGAGAACAAATACATATACACATAAGGCTAATAAGAATATGGATGGAACTTCTGTTAGCAATGTACGGAAGTATGTATAGTTACTTGGATAAATAGCATATAAAATACTTGCAACAATTCCATAAATGTTTTTTTCGAACAATTCTTTTCCTATTAAGAATACTAATAGCACTGTGCATAGGTTCATAATCATGTTAATAACAGTTGCTACGTAATAGTAAGGAATTGATGTAATATCAGAAATAATCATAGCGCCAGCTAATAGTAATGGCTGACCTGGTGTAATATATGCATTTTTCCCTGGAACTTCACTAGGTTCTAAATACACATAACCAAATACACCATGTTTTAATAGTTGTTCAGCTGTTAACGAATAGTTAAAAGCATCATTTGCACCATATGTTACTTTGACTAACTCTCCATCTAATCCTGGCTGTTTTACTAAACAAAAAACGTGCAACAGGAAAGAAAGCGCCAAAATTGCATATACCGCTTTAGGCAAACTCTTAAACTTAGTAAGCAAAAATGAGCAACTCCTTTTTTATTAATTCTTTCGTATTTTCATGTGAAATCTTTAATAGTATTAAGGATTTCCAAAACATAGTTATTATATCATAAAGTGGAATGCTGAAATTAAGTTTTTCAAGAATGAGTAATTTGTATGCCATAATTTAACTGGTGATTAAGGGAATATTAAGACAATACATTTATAATAGAAGCAAGTATGCAGACGAAATATGTCATATATGTTATTTTTATAGAAGTAGTTCTTTCGATGCGGGGGAAATTAAGACATAGAAACGAGGGAATGAATTGAAGTATGGTTCTACACTTTTTGATCTTCCAAAAAGAAATATATTAATTTCTAGCATTATAAGTAGTATGGTGACTTTATTAGTAATAACTATGCTGTTTATGATTTTAAAGGTTTTTAATTTAGACATAATGAAAGCTCATTTAAATCAAAATCTTGTTTTAATTGTTATGATGATTTTCATATGGGGCATAACATTTTATATTTCACATTTTAATAAAAAAGAGATGTCTATACTTAGGGCATCCCTACGAGTGCATTTTATATTATTTTTACTAGCTCATACAGTAGCGTTATTTTATATTGTCCTGCAAGTTAATATGAGTTTTATAGGGGCAATGAATTGGATTTACTTTTATAACATGCAGTTTATATTAAGTTTTGTAGCAATTTATGCAATATACATTCTTGTTTATAATGTAATAGGCAAGGTTTTTCTAAGTATGATTTTAACGAGCTGTACGTTAGTCATTTTAGGTATTGTAAATTATTTAAAGCTTATTTTTAGAGGCGATCCGCTGTATCCTTCTGATTTCACACAAATTATGCATATGCAATCTGTTATACCGATGGTGATGGACTATTTTAGCTGGAGTTATATTTTTGTCATTATCTTAAGTATCGTGGCTTGTATTGTAGCAGGGATATATATGAGAAGGTATATTCAAAATGTAAAGACTCATCTAGGAATAAGAGCCTTATTAGTAGTAGGATCTATTTTTGTTCTATATGCGTACGGTAATTTTGCGAACACATTTATGAATAAAGTATTTCAAAAATCAGGTGTAGATTTTGTTTTGTGGGACCAAAATGAGAACTATGCTTCAAATGGTTTTGTACTTGGGTTTATTAGCAATTTAGATACAACAGTTATGGAAAAACCAAAAAATTATTCTAAAGAAAATATGCTTCAAATAGCAAACGATATAAAAAAACAATATAGTGGAAATATAGGGAGCCAAAAGAAAAAAGAGAAACCGAATATTATTTTTGTAATGAGTGAATCGTTTTGGGATCCGACGAAAGCAACTAACCTTTCTTTTAGTGAAGATCCTGTACCAAATTTGCATCATTATATAGAAAACTTTCCTGGTGGACAAACTATTTCTCCTACATTTGGGGGAAATACGGCGAACGTTGAATTTGAGGCATTAACGAGTTATTCAATGAGTTTGTTAAAGCCAGGTTCTATACCATATCAGCAGGTTATTACAAATAAGAAAGAAATTCCATCAATCCCTACGGCGTTGAAAAAAGAAGGGTATTACACAAGTGCAATTCATTCATTTGGTCGCTCATTTTTCAAACGCGATGACGTATACAGGGTGTTAGGGTTTGATAAGTTTAATGCAGCTGATACGATGGAAAATGTCGATATTGATGGAGATTATATTAGTGATTTAGCGATGAGTAAAGAGATAATTGCTGAGTTAGAGAAACAAAAACAACCTACATTTATTCATGCAGTTACGATGCAAAATCATTTTCCATTTACAGAAGGCCGATTTGGTGAAAACCTAATAGAAATTAGCGGTCTAGATAATGAAGAATCAAAGGGAGAATTAGAAACGTATACAGAAGGGTTAAGACGTTCAGATGAGGCTCTTCAATATTTAATAGAGCAACTAGATAATTTAGATAGACCTACATTATTAGTATTTTTTGGGGATCATCTTCCATCATTAGGAAAAAATAAATCTTTTTATAAAGAGAATGGGTATATAACGAATGAAAAAACACCGAGCGAACGTTTAGCGATGGCCCAAACGCCGCTATTAATGTACGCAAACTTTGATATGCCAAATGATAATTTAGGTTTAGTAAGTCCAATTTATTTTTCTAATCTTATTTTTGATTATGCAGGATTAAATAAATCTTTATTCTATCAATTTTTATCGGGATTTTACAAGGAAATACCGGTGCTTAGAGATGAATTAAAAGTTGATAAAAATGGAGAAGTAATCAATGATTTAACAAAGAAACAAAAAGAAATGTTAGAGCAATATAAAATGCTCCAATATGATTTACTCGTCGGAAATCAATATAGTAAAGATATCCTCTTTAAATAAAGTGAAACTTTAATCAGTGGTGGGGGTCTTCATCCCCCACTGATTATCAGCCCTCACCAATTGGACTTTTATGGGTAGCCCGACCCCCACCTAACTTCTTTGCTTTACTGAATTTTGAGGTGGGGGTCTTACTGCCCGTTAAAGCGGGATAAAAGAAACAAAAAGAACTTGTATAACGATACAAGTTCTTTTTTATAGTATTTAACGGGGTAACCAGACAAGCTGGGTTTAGGGAGTATTACTTGTACATTTAGTATAAATGAAAATGTAATCGTTTTATCAATTGATTTGTGAGAAATGTGTGAATTTTAACGTTTTTGAAAACTACGTTCCTATCGATACGATTTGGCATAGGTTTTTATGAATGCAAAAACTTTATAAGTTCTTCGTTTAATTCATCCGCTTGATCGATTGGGGAGCCGTGACCACTATTGGTGAGAGGATGTAACTGAGAATTTTTAATACGCTTTTGCGTAAGTTCAGCGCTTTTGTATGGGATAAGTTGATCGTGAATACCGTGGAATATTTTTGTTGGCACGTTAATTTTACTTAAATCTTTCGTTACATCTTCATTTGCTGCTGCTTGCAATATTTTGATGAGAGCATAGGAAGCAGACTGCATACCGAGATAAGAAAACCATTCTAACGTAGCGGATCCTAAGTTTCTATTAAAAAATGATAAAGACAAATCATTTAAAAATTTAGGTAGATTAGCATACATTTGATTAATGAGAGTATCTGCTTGTTCTTTTGGGACACCATAGGGAGATTCTTGATTTTTAACGAAAGAGGGGGAAACGGCATCGATTAATACAAGTTTAGAAATACGTTGACCATTATAGCGAGACATGTACCGAATGGAAAGAGCACCGCCTACTGAGAAACCGACTAATGTAGCATTTTCGACTTGAAGTGCTTCTAGGACAATGGCGATATCGTCTGCTAAACGATCGTATGTGTAACCAGTCCATGGTTTATCGGATTGCCCATTTCCGCGTATATCCATAGCGATGCAGCGGAAACCGTGCTGTGGTAATACGTTGAGCTGATATTGGTACATTTGATGATTTAAAGGCCAACCGTGAACGAAGAACACGTTTTTACTACTGGGACCGGGATTAACATCTTGCACAAAAATATGCACATCTTTCTCGACGGTAACAAACATGAATGAGCCTCCTATTCATACGCCAGGAGCGTAGGATTTCGTTCTATTAAGACACCAAGCTTTCCTTCATTTTTTACCATTTATATAAAATCTCTCCCACATAATATACGTATTATTGTTTATAATTTTTATGATTACATATCGTCTGAAAGTATTAAAACGTTGGGATGATTTTCCTCAAATGTTCGATTTATCTTTGTTTGTATAAGAAAATCATTTATTATAATAAATGGTATTCTTCGAGATATTATGTTGAAGGGGTGTTGAAGTGAAAGAAAGTTTTCTATCATATAAAGAAGAAGAAAGGAATGCCAAAATCTTTTTGTGGGTGCTATACGTCATTGTTGTTTCATACCAAATTCTCTATGCAATCGTATTAGAAAATAAATCACTAACGGATAAGGGACATAGCATACTATGGCAAGTTATTTGCGGAACTGCAATACTCGGTGTAAATGTATATTTAATAAAAAAAGAGAAAGTGAATTTTGTGAAATATGCATGTGTATTTGCATACATAGGAATAGAAATTGCTAACATATTTTCGTATATGCTTTATAATAAGGCGGCATTTGATGGGGTAAATATAATAGAAATTATTTTCATCTTCTTTGTACCTATATTTTTAAATAAAAAATATTTTGTGTTTGTACTTTCAACTATTGTAGGGAAATATGTAATTTACTTATTTGTATTAAAGGAAGTAAAAGGATTTATGTACCTCATTATGTATACACTCATATTAATAGCGGCATATATCATTTTAAATCGATTTATACAATACCTTTCAGCGGTAAAGGAAAGTATTAAGAGTGCTAGTGAATCACAAAAATTAGCAGTAATCGGAAAGATGGCAGCGACAGTGGGACATGAAATTAAAAATCCACTTGCTTCATTAAAAGGGTTTACGCAATTACAACGAGAGAAGCATGAAGAGGACCCTATTTATAAACAGATGATTTTTGAAATAGAAAATATGAATAATATGATAAGTGAATTGATGGAAGTTGCTACATGTAAACCCTCTATTTATAAAAAACATAATATAGGTGAAATTGCATTACAAGCAGTAGCAATTCTTCGAGAAAAAATGAATGAATCTACTGTCCAGCTTATGTCTAATATCGAAGAAAAGATAATAGAAGTTGAATGTGATGAGCGAAAAATAAGAGGGGTCTTTCTATATGTCATAAAAAATGCTCTGGAGGCGATGGAGCAAGGTGGCACATTAGAGTTACGATTAGAAAATAAAGGACAAGATTATGTAATATTAAGTGTAATCGATAATGGTTACGGTATTAAGAAAGAAAATGTGGCTCGTGTTACAGAAGCTTTTTATACAACAAAACAAGATAAAATTGGTTTGGGACTTACGGTAGCAGATCGAATTGTCAACGAACACCTTGGTACGTTACATATTTCAAGTGAAAGAGATAAGGGAACGAGAATAGATATTATTCTTCCAAAAAAGTGTGGAAATAATGAAATACAAGTGGGAGAAAAGCTAGGAGTTACCATATGAATAAAGACGGTATATTTAAAAATGAAGAAATGAAGGCGCTGAAAATATATTTAAGTTTATTTTTCATTATATTTTTTGTATACGATCTTGCCTACGAATTTATTGTACCTTTAATAGGAGGAGAGCAAGAAGGAGTAGGACAATTTGAAGATGGTTTAGGTTTATGGCTTTATTTTCTGATGGTGTTTTTATTTTGCATTGGAATATACTTTATGAAATGGAAAAATCCATTTGCAGTAAAGTATATTATTCTAATTGGGTATAATCTATTAGATTTTATCCATAATATTATGATTTACTACGGTAGTGATGCTGAGTTTGATGGTGGGAATATAGTAGAAGGATTTTTTATTTTATTTGCCCCACTTTTTGTGAATAAAAGATATTTTTGGTTAGTTCCGAGCATACTTGTTGGAAAATATGCTCTTATAGGAATCATGATTCACTCATCACTCGTTTTAATCCCGATGGCATTATATAGCGTATTTACTATCATATGTTGGATTATGTTTTTAAGATTCCAATCTTACGTTCGTACGTTTGAGATGATGAATAAAGAAATACAACAAACAGAAAAATTAGCAACTGTTGGGAAAATGGCTACAGTTATTGGTTCCAAAATTAAAAGACCTTTAGCTAATTTAGATAAATTTGTAAATAAGCAAGCGGTTAAATATCCAGAGGATAAAATATATAGTGATATTATGAAACAAGAAGTAGAACGAATTCATACAATCGCTACAGAACTTAGTGGATTTGAGAAATCTAAATCAATAGAATCAGAAGTTCATAATATAGAAGAAATTATCGCTTATGTTATTCGAGTTATGGGGAAGCCTGCTTTAAATCAAGGTGTGCACATACAAGGTATTTATAGTAAAGACATACCATCGATTACATGCGATGAAAAACGATTAAAACAAGTGTTTTTTAATCTAATTAAAAATGCGATTGAAGCAATGTCAGTTGGCGGAACGATTACGATTAAAGTGACTGTAGAAGATGCAATCATTGTTCAAGTTAAGGATGAAGGTTGCGGCATTCCAAAAGACAAAATCCCGAAGCTAAATGAAGCCTTTTACACAACAAAAGAAACGGGAACAGGTTTAGGCTTAGTAGTTACAGAAAAAATTATTAAAGATCACAACGGTAAAATAAGTTTTGAAAGTGAAGTTGGTGTTGGAACGACGGTGAAGGTTGTATTGCCGATATCATGAAAAGTTATTTTAAAAAGGGAGATCACTTATTTGAGAGTGAACTCCCTTTTTTTTGAATAAAAATTCAAAATTGTTCACACTATTAGTGCAGTATGCGAAAAAATCCAAAATGTGGTTATTTTACAGTGAAAGTATATAATGAACTTGTCTGTTATTTGTTGACCCGAATCTTGGGTCTTTTTTGTGGAATAAATGGTTTTAAGTGTGGGTTATATGTCAGTGATTAGAAAAATAGAATATACAGCACTCGCAGTAATTCCAGGGTTAATATAAAGGGATATAGCATCTCCTCTCGAAACAAGGTTTCCAGTTGTAATACTAGTCCAAGTTACAGTAGCGGGACCTACTGCGGGAGTAGGATTAAATACTTGAATTTGTCCGGAACCAGTATCCGTCGGTTTAATGGAAAATACTATAGTTCCGGTAATTTTGTCTGTGGTAGTTAAAGTAATAGTAGTTAGAATGTAACTGGAAGTAGGAGCGGTGAGGTTTGTAGGGACATTCCTGCAAATATCAATTGTATAAACAGCAGCAGGTAAGTTATTTACATTTATAGACGCCGTAAAACCAACTATACTACCAGATCCAGCAGTGACATACGGAATAACATTGGAGTCAATTCCAGGAGATCCCGCTATACGTTGAAAACCAGCATTTGTTCCTTGAAACACAATACTTTTTGCTGAAGCACTACCAGCGGAGCCAGTGGGTCCAGTACTTCCAGTGATGCCGGTGGGTCCGGTGTTTCCGGTAGATCCGGTGTTTCCGGTAGGTCCAGTATGCCCGGTGGGTCCAGTGATGCCGGTAGATCCGGTGATGCCAGTGGGTCCGGTGCTTCCAGTGGACCCAGTGATGCCAGAAGGTCCGGTGCTTCCGGTGGGTCCAGTGATGCCAGTGGCTCCGGTGCTTCCAGTGGGTCCAGTGATGCCGGTAGGTCCGGTGCTGCCGGTGGGTCCAGTGATGCCAGTGGGTCCGGTACTCCCAGTAGGTCCAGTGTTCCCGGTAGATCCAGTAATCCCGGCAGGCCCAGTATTCCCGGTAGATCCAGTGCTTCCAGTGGGTCCAGTAGCCCCACTTTCTACTAATACGATATAATCTGGAGA